>NZ_LQYX01000066.1:0-490 GCF_001587475.1 Geobacillus sp. B4113_201601 | reverse complement strand
TTTTCCTCGTTCCAAGGGCTTTTCGTGAAAAAATGGCTGAGCGTGGTTCGATGATTCGGGTGAAAACTCCAGTACCCGACATCCGTCAATGTCCCCGAAAATCCCTTGGTCGTCAAGGCGTCGACAAGATGAACGAGATGCTTGATGACCGGCTTCGAGAAATAAAGCGCCAATCCCAGCGTCATGAAAAACTTGTGGATTCCTTGATGATGTGCTAATCTATTCATGAGACATGAACCTCCTTGTGGGTAGTTTGAGCACATCTATTTTACTCAAGGAGCTGGGTTCATGTCTCCTTTTTTGTTTAGCTATCAATTTATGTTAGCAAATTTGCTCATCTACAGTAAATTTAAAAAAACTGATTAATTTTTTCGAATCGTTTCCGATATAACTATTGAAATTAAATTAAATTCTAAAAGGAGCATTCCCGTTAGGAGCTTTTCCGGGGACTTGATCAAAAAAAGCCCTCTTGGTATGATGCAGGGGTGTC
>NZ_LQYX01000065.1:0-543 GCF_001587475.1 Geobacillus sp. B4113_201601 | reverse complement strand
TCATCGGCTCCTAGTGCCAAGGCATCCACCGTGCGCCCTTTCTAGCTTAACCTACAGCGTCTCGGCTTCTTCCTTTGCGTTTCCGGTTATCTAGTTTTCAAGGAACGATGGAAATGGTGGAGCCTATCGGGATCGAACCGATGACCTCCTGCGTGCAAAGCAGGCGCTCTCCCAGCTGAGCTAAGGCCCCTTCATCGAGATGGGCCTAAGTGGACTTGAACCACCGACCTCACGCTTATCAGGCGTGCGCTCTGACCAGCTGAGCTATAGGCCCATAACCAATATCGTTGTGTCGAGGAATCATGCTCCCTCAAAACTAAACAAAACCACAAGCGCCTCTGTGTGAACGATCCATCGTTGTCTTGCTTCCGCTTTTCGTATTGGCTAGCTCCGGCCGCCATCGACTCGCGACGCTTCGGTCCTGCGGCGGCAGCAATAGCCTCCTCGCAGGCCCTCCAGCGCGTTTTGCCGATAGGCGGGCGACCTTCGCTTTTCCCCTTAGAAAGGAGGTGATCCAGCCGCACCTTCCGGTACGGCTACCTT
>NZ_LQYX01000064.1:0-2849 GCF_001587475.1 Geobacillus sp. B4113_201601 | reverse complement strand
CCCCTGCATCATACCAAGAGGGCTTTTTTTGATCAAGTCCCCGGAAAAGCTCCTAACGGGAATGCTCCTTTTTTAACCACTCTAAAGTTTTCATATTTATCACCAATTCCCCTGTTCCAGCATATTTTCTCACTAACTCATTAGCTTCCTCATAAGAAATCGTTAAATAGCTTGGCTTCTGCTTACCCTTTGCTTTATTCCTCTCTACATAATCAAGATAGCGTTTATGA
Source organism: Geobacillus sp. B4113_201601 (assembly GCF_001587475.1). NCBI lineage: Bacteria > Bacillati > Bacillota > Bacilli > Caryophanales > Anoxybacillaceae > Geobacillus > Geobacillus sp. B4113_201601. The sequence goes on along the minus strand of NZ_LQYX01000064.1, from coordinate 2,619 downwards.
GACTTATGCTTGTCGTAATGGTTTCGGCTGTGTTCCAATTTATAAACACCATTACGAATATCGGCTCGTATCTGTTCTTCTAACGCTTGGCGCTTCTCTCTTTCTTTACGTTCCGCCTCGAGCTTTGGTTTCAATACATGTTCATTATACCACTCTTCATAAGGAACCGAATCCACCAATCCATTCATGGACTGGCGTTTTTCGCCGTTTGTGTACTCCGACTCATCTTTTCCCCGTACTCCACGCTTCCCGGTCCTTTCTTGGCCCCTTTAATCCTTGGAATGCCATGCTCTTTCTTCATCTCATCCACCGATTTCGGCTCGGCACTGTCAGCGATAATCGGTTCTACATGGTAGTTTTTCGCTTTGATTTTTTCAGCTACTTCTCGATTCGAAAGTTTTACGCCGTATATTTCATCGATCGCGTAAATGGTTCGCCGGGTTTTATCATAGTGCCAACGAATCGCCCCGCGCACTCGCTTGTATCGCTGGCGATTCGTTCCCATCACATCGAGCCAATCACGCCAGGTCATGTTGTCTTTTTTCTTCATGCGACGTAGCTTTTGTTTGTCTTTATCACTTAATGCTTCACGCAGTTTGTACATGTTCATCACTCCAATGAACGAAAATGCAATATTCACTTATTAGTGGCATTTACACGACAAAAAAAGCAAAAAATAACGAAAAAAAGTTGATACGTATTATAATACGTGTTATAATGAAATCAAGGAGGGAGGGAAATGAAGAGTTACTCTTCAAAGCAATTAATCAAAATGATACAGCAAGACGGATGGTACATAGTAAGAAGCAATGGCAGTCATTATCAGTTTAAACATCCTAGTAAACCTGGCTTAGTCACCATCCCTCATCCTAAGAAAGACTTACCAATCAAAACCGTAAAAAGCATACTCAAACAGGCGGGGCTACTCTAAGCCCCTCCTAAAGGAGGTTGATATATATGAATAAAAAAGATCGTTACATTTATCCAGCCATTTTCGATTATGCGGATGACGGAATATCTGTTGAGTTTCCGGATCTTCCTGGATGCTTTACATGCGGAAACACAGAAGAAGAAGCATTTCAAATGGCAAAAGAAGCGATGGCATTGCATCTGTACGGCTTAGAACAAGAAAATGAAAAAATCCCTCAGCCTTCAAAAGTATCGGAAATTCAAACAGAAAAACACCAAGTGGTTGTGTTCGTTGAAGTATGGATGCCACCTTTCCGTCATGAAATGGAGAACAAAGCCGTCAAAAAGACATTGACCATTCCTAAATGGCTCGACGACCTTGCGAAACAATACGATGTGAACTATTCGCAGATTCTCCAAGAAGCATTAAAAAAGCATCTTGGTGCAAGTGATCGATGAATGAAATAAAATATAATAAATCAATGCTGAAAAAGCCTCTTCAGCTGCACATGCAGAAGAGGCTTTCGTTTATACGTCTTTTTATTTTCTTTTCAGCTCATTGCGGATTCACGGGAACGAGATGATCCATCAACTGAGGAAGGTCAAGATCTTTGAACAGGGTGTTTATTCTATTCAAATAAGAACTTTCATAAATAGCCCGAATTCGAACGTCCATGATGAGCAAACTCCCTTTGCTTTCCTTGTGCTTCAAGGTTTTATTCGACAGGAAGATAAAAAAATCCTCCCGATTTTTGTCGAGAGGGTGCGAAATGTGAGTTGAAAAGAGTCAGAGGATGTCTACCTTTTAGGAAACTATGAAGTACAAGCATCAACAATGGAAGCAATTCCAAAGAAACCGAGTAAAGCCTCTTTTAATGATGGAGCAACATTAACAGCAGCAGCATTCACTGCTCGTTCCCAAGCAATCGTCCGAGGATACTTTAATTTTCTATAGTTTTTATAGTAGTTGATAGCAGTAGATACAAATTTTGCTGTTCCTCCAAGAGCTTTTAATGCTTCCTTAACTTTTAAAATTTTGGATGGTGCCCAAGCTAGCGTAACAAGCGCAACTCCTACAGCACTAACACATCCAACGACCCCCTGTATCTTGAATTCTCCTTGGTTTGTTTGATTGTACTGATATTGTATTGCTGCCAAGACAGCCGGATCATCAATATTTTCTTTGTACCAGTTAATAATGGCGTCAGTTCCTTCTAAAACAACTGATTCAGGAATTTGTTCAATGATGGATAATGCTTGTTCGTAATCATCTAATTGTGGTAATTCTTCTTCAATCCACTCTTCCATATAATTTTCTTCTACCTGCGCTTGAGCAATTCCTGCGCCACCCAAAGTGGATAGAATTAATACAAAGGATAAGAGGAACGATAAATAACTTTTTATTTTGTTCATTGGAATTCCCCCTCCTTTATTTATAAAAGTATGGCTCTTCACCAAAAGTTGTACTTGATTTTTCCATCACACATCTTACTTATGCATCCACGAAAGAACAGGAAACCAACCATGTTTTGCTTATACCTGTTCAGAGAAGTGCACCGTCGTCAAGTACACGTTGTGGTGATGAGCCAAAAGTATTTATATTGATCTAAATAATAACAAAATATATAATTTATACCCGTGGTGCTAGTTGAGCGCTAGCGCTCAACTAGCCCGAGTGTTACAAGCGAATACACCAACAAGATGCCATCG
>NZ_LQYX01000063.1:0-674 GCF_001587475.1 Geobacillus sp. B4113_201601 | reverse complement strand
CATTTTTTTGCACATTTCTTCAGAAAGCCCTCTCCCCTTTTCTGAAGGAATGTGCTAATTTTTTTGTGAATTGTTTCGGACGAAGATTGCCATTCGTTTCAAGGGGGGAGGAAGTGTGATCCAGTTTCACGACTTTGGCATTGACATTCAAACGTATACGGATCGTGGGAAAGAGAACGATTTTCCTGATGTAAACCAATGTCCCCACGGTCTATCCCGCCGCCCCTTGCACCGTCACGGGTATTACCAACGCTATGCGTTGACGGCAGAGGGGGAGTATCGCCTTTGGATCGCGCGGTACGCTCGCGAGAATGCCGCAAAACCGTGAGTGTGCTGCCTTCGTTCCTCCTCCCGTATGTTCAATATACCCTATCCGTCATCTGGCAAGCGGTCAAAGCATGGCTCGAAACGCCAAGACGAGGAGCGAAGACCAAACAGGTTGGTTTTCCCACCAAGGGGGTCATTTTGTTTTATGTCCGACGATTTTTCCGGAATCTCCCCCGCTTGCATCACGTGGCGGCGAGGAGATGGAGGATCATCGGCCCTGTGGGGAACGCAAGAACCGAACGGGCGGTCTGGTGGATGCAGATCTTGGAGGGACGGGGGGTGGGCTCGATCATCCAAGACCTGTGGGCCAACGAGAGATGGCATCTGTTTGCAGATTAAACCGTTTC
>NZ_LQYX01000013.1:0-8126 GCF_001587475.1 Geobacillus sp. B4113_201601 | reverse complement strand
TTTTGTCGAAAAATATTTTTTGGACACCCCTGAGGGGCCGAAAAGCCTTGATAAATCAACATTTCTAGAGGGAGGTTTGATAAAATGGGTGGAATTAATTGTGATGCCTCTAATGGTAGGATTAGACCAACTAATGGATTTGCAGATTTAATCGCTAAATACACATCAAAACTATTTGCATCTCAGAGGGAATTTAATTTAGCAAATGAATTAATTGAGTTGTCAGTTATTATGGAGACCAAAGACAAAAAGGTCGCTAAAGAACAACCAAATCTTTTTAGAAACCATTTAAGAAAGAGCATTGAAGAAATAGAAAATACCAAAGAAGTTTTACAAGAACTTATAGAGGTTACCAGTGAATTTTACAGTGATCCTATTTTAAAAGCTGGATGGGTAGAGCCGTTTCAGGAACTTGACTATAACGAATGCAAGCAAATCTGGTCAAAAAACAATCTTATCCCCATTGAAGATTCTATTTGGAATGAAGTTGTTGAACACATGTATAGCGAAGGGCAATTAGGATTTTGGAAGTTACAGATTAACTATTTAGATAAAATTAAAAAATTGTTGCAACAGTTAATTGATTCCTATCGAGATGCAGAAATACTTATCGATAAAGGAACTTTTCAATATGCCATGCGTGATTTAGAAATAAATGCAACTCCATATACTGTCTCTTTAGTTAATTTGTGGTCCAAGTCTATAATTGCACATTCATATATGTGCTTATTATCTTATACTGCATATCCTAGTGTAACGGGTGTTAAATTAGAACCCTCTGACTTCGTAGTAAATGGTATTCCTGTTATAAATAATATGAGTAAATTAGCATAAAAAAACGAAGGAGGATCTATACCTTAAAATATCACCATGATTATGCAGTCAGATAACTACCTGAATCCGTGATAAAGACGCGTTCAAAGCTGCCAAGAAAACTGGATCAATCAACAAAATATTGCACTCGGGGTTCTTCACCTAATAGGTGAACATTCGAAATGGAGTCGAAGTCTCGACACGATTGGGTTTCCCAGCATTTTTGATACACTTCTGTCACGGATTCAGGAACTAGGTATAGATCCTTCCTATTAATCCGGAGGTTGATAGTGATTTGAACTATATGACTTTTTTAAGGTGTGAACAGAGGATAGAATTTCAAGGTTTTTTTACATATAGAATGTTAATCGAAGGGAATAAAGTAGGTTTCAGGCCAGCTGGCACTCATATTAATAAACAAAAAGCAAAAGAATCAGTATTAAACGAAGCGTTAGAGATTAAATACAGCAGGGGTGATTGTATAACAAATTTTAAAATCCATTTTGGTGATGCTACTCCATCAACGTTTCTTAATCGTAATTTGTGGAGTCCTTTATATTGGGAATCTCCTTCAGCTAATGATTTGGAATGGTATCATTCTAAATGTCCCGCAGGATATATAAAAGGAGAGAATCTCAGGAACAGGCAAGAAATATATGTTCCAATGCAATTTTCATACTATCCACCAAAAAGGATAAAGAGAGAAAATAGATTAAATTGGGCTACCACGAATGGCCTTTCTTTTGATAAAAATAGTTTAGAATTAGCTTATTTAAAAGGAACAATGGAAATTTGCGAAAGAGACTCTATTATGTGCTGGTGGTATAAAGTTAAGTCCATATAATTGTGTAAAAAGGGAAATAGAAAAAGAGCCATGTTGCTTCCCCTTTGGTAGAATAAACAGTGGACCAAAAACACCAAACATAAGGAGGAATGCAACCATGGCTCAATATCATATTACCCTAAATGATGAACTTTTGCACGGGTTATTCACCAGAGATGAGGGATTAGCTAAGCTATTGGAACAAGTCCTCAATCAAATCCTCGAGGCACAAGTAGAAGAACAGCTGGGAGCTCGCCGTTATGAACGAACGGAAGAACGAAAAGGCTATCGAAACGGTTCGTATCCACGCCAGCTGACGACCCGGGTGGGACGGTTGACCTTGCGCGTTCCACGGACAAGAGATGGGGAGTTCTCTACGGAACTGTTCCAACGGTATCAACGGAGCGAACAAGCACTGGTACTGGCACTAATGGAAATGGTGGTAAACGGGGTGTCTACCCGAAAAATCACTCAAATCACGGAGGAATTATGCGGCACTTCGTTTTCCAAGTCCACGGTCTCCTCACTGTGCAAGGGACTGGATCCGATTATCCAAGACTGGAATTACCGTTCCCTTCATGAACACGTGTATCCGTTTGTGCTAGTAGATGCTATTTATACGAAAGTCCGGGAGGATGGACGAGTACGCTCCAGAGCCGTGTTGATCGCTACAGGAGTGAATGAGGAAGGATATCGGGAAATTCTTGGCCTGCAAATCGGAAACAGTGAATCGGAGTCCAGCTGGAGCGAGTTCTTCGGATGGCTGAAAGACCGGGGACTCCGGGGAGTGGACTTGATCATCTCGGATCAGCACGGTGGGCTGGTGCAAGCCATTGAAAAGCATTTCCAAGGCGCTACATGGCAACGATGCCAGACACATTTTATTCGCAATATCCTCGATGCCGCACCAAAGTATATGCAGGATGCCTTGCTCGAGGAGATTCGTGGGATTCTTCATGCTCCAAATAAGCAAACGGCCCGACTGTTATTGGAACAAGTGCTGGCCAAATGGGAAGAAAAAGCCCCAAAAGCCATGCAAATCCTCGAAGAGGGATTCGAAGACGCCACCGCCGTATTGGACTATCCGGACCGTTATCGGCGGCGTCTGCGTACGACAAACGGAGTGGAACGGCTGAACGAAGAAATTCGCCGCAGAGAACGGGTCATCCGCATCTTTCCGAACCGGGAATCGGTGTATCGCCTCGTTGGTGCCGTGTTGATCGAAATCGACGAAAAATGGATGTCAGGGCGCAAATACTTGGATATGTCCGAATATTGGCAGTGGCGGAAAACGAAAGAGCAAGAAGCTCGATCGGTGAATCAGGAAGTTTCGACGATCAAGAGAGTGGGATAACCTCTTCGCCGTGTCAAGGAGAACGTGGAATACCGGAGCGAAGCGAGGATATGCCGCGAAAGCTCCTTGACACGCCTGTTCCTTGACAACATGATCATTTGTCCGGAAGGCGACTGGCAGGGAGACTTGCCGGACTTACCTACTATACGTCAAGTCATCAGGTCCATGTTGTCTATCAAAGGGGAATTTACACAATAATTTGGACTTGACCGTGGTATAAAGAGATTGAAGCTGTGGAACTTACAGATTTAAAAATGAATATGAACTTGAAAGAAATTATTCAAATAATTGAATTCAATAACTATGATATTCATGTCTACCGAATTAACAACGATTTACCGTGCCATAATGTTATGGTGTTAATTCATAGCGAACAATACTTTCCAAAATATGCGTTAGGATCTGCTTCATCTAATAATATATATAAGGCAATTGAGCATGCTATCTACGAAAGTGTTAATACCGCTGTTGGACTCAGGTGGTATAATTTCTATGAACCAGGTAGTTATATAGTTGATAATTCTAATAAAGTTTTTAACAAATTCAAAAGAATAAAAAAGAAGCAATCTGTTAAAAGATTTGAAGAAGAAACTTTTAAAACATTAAATGACTTTATGAATCAAACAAACTATAATTTTTATGGTGTTATTTTAAGTGATAAGGAAGGATATACAACGAGAGTATTATCACCTGAATTACAAAATCTAATTGTTAATTCTTATAGTCCGATTAGTGAAAGACTATTAAAATGTAATAGAAATAGATTAGAAACCACTAAACATCCCTTTCTTTGACTTATATGATTCTTCCGTATAAAAGGTAACCATGTGTTAATATTTCATATTTGTTTAAATCAAGTAACTTTTCAATAGATTCATCATAAAAGCCACCTATACAATGTCCACCACCGTTAACAGCAGCTGTTAATAACTCAATATTCTGTATTATATGTCCACTTTCTAATAAAATAAATCGGTAACTTCTTTCGCCATATTTTATAAAACTTTTTATATATAAACTTGACGTAAACAATATAGCTGATACATTATCCGGATAAAGGATAGAATTCGATAATGTAGTTATATTAAAGTGGGAAATATCCTTAAATTGCTTTAAGGAGTGTTTTCTAGAATCGTATAAATATATTCCTTTTGGTACATTTAAAACGTTATTAACAATTACATATAAGTATACAGAATAAACACCGCCTGCCGAAGGATACGGCTTTTTAATACTATTCTTTTTTGACATTGCATGAAACAATATTGTCGATAATTCGATTCTACTTAATGGTGAATAATTAGTTCCTCTAAATGAGGTTCTATTCTCCATTACTTCAACAATGTTTTTATTAATATTTTTTGTGTTTCCGAGAGTGACCTCATTATAAAAATTTTTTTGAGGTTGTAAATTCATATAATAACTTTCTTGTATTCGTGCCTTTTGGTAATATTCATCCAGTTTCCGTATTTCCTTCTCAGTTAATTTCGAGTTGTTATGATAATTAATAAAATTATACATCCTGTATCTCTCCTAAGGAGGAAATATAATTGATAAAAAAAGTGAAGTCCTCATCAACATTAATATCAAAATTAAATAGTAATGCAATCAATTTAATTTGTGGAGAAACAACATCACAGTTTGGTAAGATGATATTTTCTATTTTTTCAATGTGGACTGCTTATGCAATAACACAAAATCAGTGGTATGTTGGGATAATTGGGGCATTACAGTTAATTTCAACACTAATCAATCCATTGGGTGGTATCTTAGCAGATCGATTCAATAAAAGAGTCCTATTACTATCAATTGATATATTCAGGTGTATTATTTTACTTTTGTGTTCACTCCTTTTTTATCTAGGATACAATAATTTTTTAATATTAGCTATAACTGTGTGTCTATTATCGTTAGGTAGCGGCATCTTCGCACCAACATTTGATGCCATCGTTCCTGAATATATCAGTCGAGATCAATTGCTTAAAGTTAACGGGATTATGACAACCTTTTTTCAAGCAGCAACAATAGTTGGTGCATCCGCAGGTGGTGCAATTGTATTGGTTTCTGATTTATATTGGGCACCCTTATTAAATGCAATAACATTTTTTATCTCTGTTATTTTTATTTTAAGGTTACCTAGACTTGGAAATGAAGAACAATTTTTAACTAAAATGAAAGATCAAAACAACTTTCTGAAGTTGTTTTTGGAAGGTCTCTCTTATATTAGACATAATAAATTTATAATTAATGTTATTCCCGTCGCATTAGTTGTTAATCTTTCATTTTGGACAATCTGGGCATTACTTCCAAAGTGGACTAATGTTTTTTTTAACAACAATTCTTTCTATTATAGTGCTCTAGAAATCTGTTTATCAATTGGGGCAATTCTGGGAGGAGCTTTACTAGGTATTTTAAATAAAAAGTTTAATAAACTCGGACTTGTTTTTATTATAGGTACAATCCTTCAAGGGATAACTTTAGTTATTTTTTCTTTAAGTCATATCTCTATATTATCAATTAGTTTATGGTTTCTTTATGGCTTGTTTAATACGATAGGCTCTAGTGTTTATTTCACAGCATTACAAATGATGGTTCCTCAGAAATTACTGGGAAGAGTCATGGGAACTATTACGACAATCTTTTCAATCACAAGTCCATTAGGTGCGATGTTAAGTGGTGTTTTAAACAGTATGATAAGAATTGAATATCTTGTATTTGCCTGCGCTCTATTAATGACATTATCATCGATAGGACTATTCTTGATTAAAGATGTCGTCAGGCTAACAGCAAATGGATTAAAAGATTCGATAACATAATAATTTATTAAAAGACAAATAATGAGAACATTTATAAGCATTTAACTAATCCAAATCCAAACCCAAAACCAATACCAATAAATAAGCACGAATTATATTTGATAAATAAAGTTCATCACTTACTTTCCTAATGGATAAGGGTCATTCGATCACGTAAAATTAAGTTCGCAAAAAGTGAAAAGAGGAAAAGCCATCGGTAACTCCGAATATAAGTGGCATAACCCTTATCGGAGTGCTGATGGTTTTTGCGAACTTTACTTGACACTAACGGTCATTCAAAGGAGTGTTTATATGATTTTATTAGAAATCAATCATATAAAACATTATGTAAGAGACCGCTTGTTGCTGGATGTAAATAATTTACAAATCCATGATCATGATAAAATCGGTTTAATTGGTCCGAATGGATGTGGAAAAACTACTTTATTGAACATAATGGCTGGAAAGATCAATCCAAATAATGGGAAAGTGACTCGGTACGCAAAAATTGAACTCATACCACAGATAAAACAACAAGCGGGCACTACAAAGAGCGGTGGTGAAGTCACAAAGGAATATCTTCAACAAGTTTTATATAGACATCCTTCTTTATTGCTTGCTGATGAACCAACAACAAACCTTGATACAGATCACATTGAATGGTTGGAAAAAATATTAAGTGAATGGAAGGGGGCATTTGTTATTGTTTCTCATGATCGTGATTTTCTAGACTCTCTTTGCACAACCATATGGGAAATAGATGGTTGTAAGATAATAGAGTATACTGGCAATTATACCAATTATAAAGAACAAAAAGAAAAAAAGAAGCTCCGTAATCAATTGAAATATAAAAAATATATGGAGAAAAAGAAACAGTTGGAAAGGGCTATCATCGATCTGAAGCATAGAGCTCAAAGAGCGACAAAGAAGCCGAAAAATATTTCGAATTCAGAGGCGAGAGTCCCCGGTGTAAAAACACACTACGCTAGTATTCAAAAAAAGTTAATGTTAAATATTAAATCCATTCAAAAACGGATTGAACGATTGGAAGTAGTAGAAAAAGAAAAAGAACTTCCTCCCATTAAAATGGAGTTAAAAAACGCAGAACTTCCTCGCAACAAACCAATTTTACGTGTTGAAGACTTATCTGGTATTGTAGGAGAACGTATTTTATGGAATAAAATAAGCTTTCAAATACGTGTTGGAGATAAGTTGGCAATTATTGGCCCAAATGGAAGTGGGAAAACAACCCTAATAAAAAAAATTATAAATAAAGACCCTAAAGTCAAACTTTCACCTTCTGTAAAAATTGGTTATTTTAGTCAAGATTTAAATATTTTAGATGATAAAAAAACAATACTGCAAAACGTTTGGGCCACTTCTAGTCATAATGAGACTTTTATTCGAACTGTTCTTGCTAGAATGCATTTTTTTGGTGAGGATATTTATAAACCCGTTGAAATTCTCAGTGGGGGAGAACGAGTAAAAGCAGCATTAGCGAAGATTATTTTAAGTGATGTTAATATGTTAGTTTTAGATGAACCAACGAATTTCCTTGATGCACAAGCTATTGAAGCCTTGGAAACGCTTCTAATGAATTATGAAGGTAGCGTGATTTTTGCTTCTCATGATCGTCGATTTATTAATAAAGTTGCTACACGAATTTTATCTATACGGAATGGAAGGATTGAATTGTTTAGTGGTAATTACAAGGAATATAAAGAACACCAACAAAGAAAAATAACAGAAATAAAGGATCAAGAAAGAAACGAAAGGTTGCTTTTATTAGAAACAAAAATAGCCGAAGTTATTAGCCGTTTAAGTTTAAATCCATCTGAAGAGTTAGAGATGCAATTGGAAAATTTACTCTCTGAAAAAGAAAAACTAATTCAAAAAAACTTTGATTAAACAGTTCTTCAGCAAAAGATGTACTTCAAAGAGAATCATGAAATGAAAAAAATACCAAAATCCTCTTTCTTTGTCAAGTGTAATTTGAAAATCCTTTTGATTTTTTTATTTACAATAAACACCATTTTAAAGCGATTTAAAAGGAGTGTTTTGAATGCAATATATATACTTGCTTATTTTACCGATCTGTAGATGAGCATTTTTCATTACAGTAATTTCCATTCCCTAAGAGACAAACAGGGGACCCCTTAGGCGACATGGAGCTGTTTTTTGATCACATCAATGGGAATATCTTGTTTTGCGGCGTCATCGATGAACTCAACGACGCTGTGTCCTTTCCGAGAACGAAGAAGCTCCAGGCCGGAAGAGAGGTCTTGTTGAGATTCCGCGATGCTGTATACGCAGGCGAACAGCACCACTGCCCAATACCGTT
>NZ_LQYX01000062.1:0-2198 GCF_001587475.1 Geobacillus sp. B4113_201601 | reverse complement strand
ATAGACAAATAATGTAAAAACAAAAGCAGGAGGCTGTCCTCAAAAGGTCGTTTTACCGACCTTTTGGGACAGCCTCATTTTTTATCCATATCTCCTCAAGCGGTCTCTCCAGTTCTGTACAGATCGCAAGGCCAGAACGAAATGTTGGAAAGAGAAAAGGCGGATCGCTCCGCCTTTTTTGCACGGGATAGCAGTCGAAAATAATTTTGTACGGGATGAACGAGCATGTCCATTCATCCTTGAAACATCAATAATTTTATGATGCGGTTATTATCCCTCTTGGACGTCACTTACATACGATCGGTTCGGGTTAACAGTGCTGAAACCCTTGAAATGACCGCATTTGCGGTTGTTTTTCATTTTTTGGAAATCAAAAAACGATATGTAAGTTGAAGTTTTGTTTTACATCCCGCTGATTACTTGACTCGTTCTATCATAATCAACTTGTACTTAGATGAAACCCGCAACGAAAAATCGGAAATTCTTTATTGCAACTTATATAGAATCCAAAAAAATTTTGCACGAATTTTGTGCGCATGAGAAGTGCGTTGCCCATATAAAAATGATTTTGCCAAGTGACCGATAAGACTGGTGAAAGACCGCGGATTCCCTTCATCAATGGGGAACGCGTGAAAAGCAGGACCGATGCAACAAGGTTTTTCTCGTTAAGTAATTGTAAATTATCACTTTATTTCGGAATAAATGAGTCATTTTTTTGCACATTCTTTCAGAAAGCCCTCTCCCCTTTTCTGAAGGAATGTGCTAATTTACATCATGAGAGTGCAGGAAAACGGTTGTCAGGTCGAACGAGGAAAGGGAACAAGAAGCTGAGGTCGTGCCTCGTGGAATGCGCCCGTGCCGCCGCTCGAACGAAGAACACGTACCTATCGGCCAAGTATCATCGGATCGCCAAACGAAGAGGAGCGAATCGAGCGAGTGTCGCAGTCGGGAGAACGATTTTAGAACGGATTGATTACATCTTAACTCGAAAGGAACCGTATAGAGAGTGGGGAGCGGACTACTGGGATCGGCAGCGAGAAGCGAGCCTCGTGCGTCAAACGGTGAAACGATTAGAGGAGGTAGGGTACGAGGTGAAACTGGAAAAAAACGAGTGCATAGCACGGATGAACCATATATATACTGGAATGCCTTCCTTTAGAAGCTAGTTCCAAAGACTAGAGGATCCTGTTTTTTATCTTAAGTGGTGTTTTCAGGATAGACAAAATCAAACAAGCATAAAAATAGCCCTTGCCTAGAAAACTCAACTAGCAACGCGGTCTATAAATAATACAAGAAAACCAACTGATCCACAAACTTAAAGGGGAATTGGTTTTTTGTTGTATTTTTATCCATAAAACACCAACCCCTTTCTTAATCGTCTTTAGTGTAATACTTTATAAAACTTATCAATGAAATTAGAACTATTGCAATGATATTAGCTGTAACAGAAACTCGTTCATTCTCAACAAACACGTTAAACACCCAAACAAAAAAGAAAATGATCAACAGAATATCTTTATATTTTTGTTTAATTGTTTTTTTCATCTCACTCTTCCTTTCTTTAAATAATTTACTCTTACTGTAGATGAGCATTTTTTATTACAGTAATTTCCACGTCTAAGAGACAAACAGGATACCCCTTAGACGACATAGAGCTTTTTTGATCACATCAATGGGAATATCTTGCTTCTCAGCGTCATAAATGAACTCGACGACGCTGTGGTCTTTCCTCGATCGTCCGGTTCGTCTTGAGCATCGCGATGACATGGAATCCTTGTTTCAGACAGGCTTCGCTAGGCATTTGGAACGGGTACCACACATACACATCGGTCGAGCTCGCTTCCGTTGAGCGAGGAAAGCCTCTCGATCGCTAGGTCGATCTTGCTTCTTCCCGCCGTCTTGTCATACAGACGAAACGCAGACGATTGCTTGAAGGTGTGCACCATCAGCCAAACGAGCGAATGCCCCCGAGACCCATTGATGATCGCTGTGAGAGAAAGGACAGTCACCCCCTTGAATGGCGTGGACAGCCCGTGACGGAGGCTTTGTTTTTTTGTTGATTGTAAATTTATGTTAGAAAACTTACTCATCAATATTAATTAAAAGTGTTGATATAAATTATACCCGTGGTGCTAGATAAAATCGAGTAAGCATAAAAATAGCCCTTGCCTGCGGATCTCCTGTAGAATGAAAGTGCG
>NZ_LQYX01000061.1:0-617 GCF_001587475.1 Geobacillus sp. B4113_201601 | reverse complement strand
ATCCGGCCCTCCGCATGCCCCACGATGCTCAATGGGATGATCTGTGTGGAGTTTTCATAGAACTTTTGACGCTACCGTTACGTTTTTTTACGTGGTTACGGCCACGAACCGCTTTGTTCTTTAACGTCTACAAATGCTAAAAAGACGAGGAAAAATAAAAAAGCACATAACCCCCTAAATGAGATTAAGTGCTTCTAGCCAATGACTTCGATCGATTTTATTTCAGTTTCCAGCACACCAAAAACGTATCCTTGCCCTTTTGTTTCTTGGTTTGTAATTATTAAACTATCTATTCCATCCTCACTGTCTTCCCCGTCGCAATAATCGCGAACAAACCCTTCGAGCACATCCCCATCTTTGTATACAATTCTCACCTTCTTACCTACGTATTCCCAGAGTTTCATTACTCATCACCTTTCTTTATTGTTGGAACAATATGAGTACCCGTTTTAGAGTAGTGTATTCTGAAACTGCTTGTCACTGTTTCCTCACCCGTTGCTTGATTTACATGCACTCCTATCGGCTTGGAATGTGAAAAAATATCCTCCCTCTAGAAATGTTGATTTATCAAGGCTTTTCGGCCCCTCAGGGGTGTCCAAAAAATATTTTTCGACAAA
>NZ_LQYX01000012.1:0-58914 GCF_001587475.1 Geobacillus sp. B4113_201601 | reverse complement strand
GTGGAAGCGCCGCGTTTCGCTCTCGAAGCCAAATGTTCTTCACCCGCAGGGGCGCTCGCGCCCCGAGGGGGAAGGTGATTTGACCCCGAGCGGCGGTGAGCCGGAGCTAGACAGGACGAAAAGCGTAGGACGCCCGCCGATCGGCGAAACGCGCTGGAGGGCCTGCGAGGAGGCTATGCCGCCACAGCAGGACCGAAGCGTCGCAAGCCGATGGCGGCTGAAGCTAGACAGTGTGATACGCGGCTTCTTCCGACGGTTATCTAGTTTTGAAGGAATGCGTTCCTTCTTGACAGGAATTGATTTTCTGGTATAATGATTGATGAAAAACGGAATGGCTTGCCTAGTGGTGATAGCGGAGGGGAAACACCCGTTCCCATCCCGAACACGGAAGTTAAGCCCTCCAGCGCCGATGGTAGTTGGGGCCAGCGCCCCTGCAAGAGTAGGTCGCTGCTAGGCAGTAGATCTTTTAGCACGCCTTTTCTTTTCGGAGAAAAGGCGTGCTTTTTGTTTATCTGTTTTTTTTTGACGTTTTGCCATTGGAAAAAGAGGATATTCTATAGATGCCCGCTGTTTTTCAGTAACGCTTGCATTTTTTCGCCATACATTATATAGTAAAAGTAAGGTCAAATATAGTCAAAGTCAACGGATGGATTTGATCGTCTGAGCAGTTCGGTTGTAAGGAAGGTGGGAGGTAGAGTGCCAAACATTTCCGACATTATTGAGCAATATTTAAAGCAAGTTCTCAATATGAGTGATCAAGATATTGTAGAAATTAAGCGAAGTGAAATCGCCAGTAAGTTTCAATGCGTTCCGTCACAAATCAATTATGTCATCAACACAAGGTTTACCTTGGAAAGAGGATATATTGTTGAAAGCAAACGCGGCGGCGGCGGGTATATTCGGATTATGAAGGTAAAGACAAAAAGTGAGGCGCAGCTCATTGATCAGCTGCTTGAGCTCATTGGTTCTCGCATCAGCCAGTCGAATGCTGAGAATATGGTGAAACGTCTCGTTGATGAAAACGTGATTTCGGAGCGCGAGGCAAAAATGATGTTAAGTGTCATGGATCGCTCCGTTTTATACATTGACCTGCCTGAACGGGATGAACTGCGAGCGCGCATGCTGAAGGCGATGTTGACGTCGCTGAAATATAAATAGGGGGAGGGGAAGTCTTTGGTTTGCCAAGAATGCAAGCAACGGCCGGCTACGATGCATTTTACAAAAATCGTCAACGGAGAAAAAACGGAGTTTCATCTTTGCGAACAATGCGCTAAGGAGCACGGCCATATGTTTATGTTATATGGCCATGACGATTTTCCACTCAACAACTTGTTGGCGGGTTTACTCAACTTCGAGGCTCCGGTGAAGGAGATGACGGCGAACGCGTTTCCAAACCCGGATTTGCTGCAGTGCCAGACATGCCAGATGACCTATCATCAGTTTACACAAATTGGGCGGTTCGGCTGTGCGGATTGTTATCGAACATTTGCCCGTTACTTGCCGCCGATCTTGAAACGGCTTCATAGCGGCAATACGGCCCATTCAGGGAAAATTCCGAAGCGAAAAGGGGGCGTGCTTCATTTGCACAAGCAGCTTGCCGCTCTGAAACAAAAGCTTCAGGAATTGATCGCCCGCGAGGAATTTGAGCGAGCGGCAGAGGTGCGTGACCAAATCCGCTCGTTGGAAAATGAACTTCGCCAGCGCGGAGAGGGGGATATGTAACGGCATGTCGTTTGAGAAATTTTTCAATACTGCGGTCAGTTCGTGGATGAGTCAAGAGGGACCGGATTCGGATATCGTCTTAAGCAGCCGCATCCGGCTGGCGCGCAATATCGTTGATTTTCGTTTTCCGACGCTGTTCAGCAGCGAGGAGGCAAGACAAATCGTCTCGCTGTTCGAGCGGGCGTTTGCGCACCGCTCTTATAGGGAGGCGGGGCGTTTCGAGCTGTTGAAAATGTCGGAGCTTCAGCCAATTGAAAAGAGGGTTTTGGTGGAAAAACATTTGATCAGTCCTCATTTGGCGGAAGATTCGCCGTTTGGCGCCTGCCTGCTCTCGGAGAACGAAGAAATCAGCATCATGATTAACGAAGAGGATCATATTCGCATCCAATGCCTGTTCCCCGGTTTGCAGCTTGCTGAGGCGCTGGAAGCGGCGAGCGAATTGGACGATTGGATTGAAGGACATGTCAACTACGCCTTCGATGAACGGCTTGGCTATTTGACAAGCTGTCCCACCAATGTGGGGACGGGGTTGCGGGCTTCGGTAATGATGCATCTTCCGGCGCTTGTCTTGACGCAGCAAATGAGCCGCATTGTTCCGGCGATCAATCAACTCGGTCTTGTCGTTCGCGGGACATACGGCGAAGGGAGCGAGGCGTTGGGGAACATTTTCCAAATTTCCAATCAGATCACACTCGGCAAATCGGAGGAAGATATTGTCGCTGATTTGCATACGATCGTCCAGCAGCTGATCGCCCAAGAACGAGCGGCGCGCCAGGCATTAGTCAAAACTTTGGGCATACAATTAGAAGATAAAGTGTTCCGTTCATACGGCATATTGGCCAACTGCCGCGTCATCGAGTCAAAAGAGGCGGCGCAATGTTTGTCCGACGTGCGTCTTGGCATTGATTTAGGATATATCCAAAACATCTCGCGCAACATTTTAAATGAGCTGATGATTTTGACGCAGCCAGGATTTTTGCAACAGTACGCCGGTGGGGCGCTCCGCCCGGAAGAACGTGACGTCCGCCGTGCAGCGCTGATTCGAGAACGTCTAAAAATGGAAGAAAGAAGAAAGATGGAGGGTGATGAACGATGATGTTTGGCAGATTTACGGAACGGGCACAAAAGGTGCTGGCGCTGGCGCAAGAAGAAGCCATTCGCCTTGGCCATAACAATATCGGGACCGAACATATTTTGCTCGGATTGATTCGTGAAGGGGAAGGAATTGCAGCCAAAGCGCTCATGGCGCTCGGACTAGGCCCTGAAAAAATTCAAAAAGAAGTCGAATCGCTCATCGGCCGTGGCAATGAAGCGTCGCACACGATTCATTATACGCCGCGGGCGAAAAAAGTCATTGAGCTGTCGATGGATGAAGCGCGGAAGCTTGGCCATTCCTATGTCGGCACGGAACATATTTTGCTTGGGCTCATCCGTGAAGGGGAAGGGGTAGCGGCCCGTGTGCTGAACAACTTGGGCGTCAGTTTGAACAAAGCGCGCCAACAAGTGCTGCAGCTGCTCGGCAGCAACGAATCGATCTCAGGCCATGGAGGCGGAGGGGCCTCACATGTGAGCACGCCAACGCTTGACAGCCTTGCCCGCGACCTGACGGCGATCGCTCGCGAAGGTCGCCTTGATCCGGTTATCGGCCGGAGCAAAGAGATTCAGCGCGTCATTGAAGTATTAAGCAGACGGACGAAAAACAACCCGGTGCTGATCGGGGAGCCGGGGGTCGGGAAAACCGCGATCGCTGAAGGGCTGGCGCAGCAAATCGTCAATAACGAGGTGCCGGAAACGCTGCGCGACAAACGGGTGATGACGCTCGATATGGGAACGGTTGTCGCCGGAACGAAATACCGTGGCGAGTTCGAAGACCGTTTGAAAAAGGTGATGGATGAAATCCGGCAGGCGGGCAACATCATTCTGTTCATCGATGAACTGCATACGCTGATCGGCGCCGGCGGGGCGGAAGGAGCGATCGACGCGTCGAATATTTTAAAACCGGCGTTGGCGCGCGGAGAATTGCAATGCATCGGAGCGACGACGCTTGATGAATATCGGAAGTACATCGAGAAAGATGCTGCCCTTGAACGTCGTTTCCAGCCGATTTATGTCGATGAACCGACTGTTGAAGAATCGATCCAAATTTTAAAAGGGCTGCGCGACCGCTATGAGGCGCACCATCGTGTTTCCATTTCCGATGAAGCGATTGAGCAAGCGGTGAAGCTGTCCGATCGTTACATTACCGACCGTTTCCTGCCCGATAAGGCGATTGACTTGATCGACGAAGCTTGCTCGAAAGTGCGCCTCCGTTCGTTTACAGCGCCGCCGAAGCTGAAAGAGCTCGAGCAAAAGCTCGAGGAAGTGCGGAAGGAAAAAGATGCAGCCGTGCAAAGCCAAGAGTTTGAAAAGGCGGCTTCGCTGCGCGATATGGAACAACGGCTGCGCGAAGAGTTGGAAGAGACGAAACGGGCGTGGAAGGAAAAACAAGGGCAAGAAAACTCCGAAGTCACGGTGGAGGATATCGCTGCGGTTGTGTCAAGCTGGACCGGCATCCCGGTATCGAAACTGGCCGAAACGGAAACAGAACGTTTGCTCAAGCTTGAGGAGATTTTGCATGCCCGCGTCGTCGGCCAAGATGAGGCGGTGAAAGCGGTGGCGAAAGCGGTGCGCCGCGCCCGCGCCGGTCTGAAAGATCCGAAACGCCCGATCGGTTCGTTTATTTTCCTCGGCCCGACCGGCGTTGGGAAAACGGAATTGGCTCGCGCTTTGGCAGAAGCGATGTTTGGCGATGAAGACGCCCTGATCCGCATCGACATGTCGGAGTATATGGAAAAACACTCGACATCGCGGCTCATCGGTTCACCGCCGGGGTATGTCGGCTACGAAGAAGGCGGCCAGCTGACAGAAAAAGTGCGCCGCAAGCCGTACTCCGTCATTTTGCTCGATGAGATGGAAAAGGCGCATCCGGATGTGTTCAATATTTTGCTGCAGGTGCTGGAAGACGGGCGCTTGACTGACTCGAAAGGACGGACGGTCGACTTCCGCAACACGATCATCATTATGACGTCGAACGTTGGCGCCGACGCGCTGAAGCGGAACAAATACGTCGGATTTAACATTCAAGATCAGCATCAGCAGTATAAAGACATGAAAAGCAAGGTGATGGACGAACTGAAAAAGGCGTTCCGTCCAGAGTTTTTAAACCGGATCGACGAAATTATCGTCTTCCATTCGCTTGAAAAAGAACATTTGAAACAAATTGTCCGCCTGATGGCCGATACGCTCGTGAAACGCCTGAAGGAACAGGATATTGACTTGGAGTTGACCGAGGCGGCCATTGAGAAAATTGCCGCTGAAGGGTTTGATCCGGAATACGGCGCTCGCCCATTGCGCCGCGCCTTGCAAAAGCATATCGAAGATCGGTTGTCGGAAGAGTTGCTAAAAGGCACGATCGCCAAAGGGCAGACAGTCGTCGTCGATGTCAAAGACGGGGAGTTTGTCGTGCTGGCGAAACAGGCGGTTGTGTAAGGGAAGGGGTATGCGGCAGTTTGCTGCCCATACCTTTTTTCTCATCTTGCCGATCCGGCGATAGAAGGGGTTTGTAGAAATGGTCAAAAAGAAAACGAAGTTTGTTTGTCAAGAGTGCGGCTATGAGTCGGCCAAATGGCTCGGCCGCTGTCCAGGATGCCAAACGTGGAATTCGTTTGTGGAGGAAATCGAGCGGGCGGTTTCTGGGCGTGGCGCGTTTCTTCACACTGAACCGTCCAGTTCGGCCCAACCGGTTCCGATTACGGCGGTCACAGCTACGCAAGAACCGCGCATCCGAACGAACAGCGCGGAACTCGATCGCGTGCTCGGCGGCGGGATCGTCAAAGGTTCGCTCGTCTTGATCGGCGGTGACCCCGGGATTGGCAAATCGACGTTGCTGCTGCAGACGTCGGCCCAGCTCGCCGCGGCCCGTCACAAGGTGTTGTATATATCCGGGGAGGAATCAGTGAAGCAGGTGAAGCTGCGCGCCGGGCGCCTCCACGCCGAATCAAATGAACTATATGTGTTAGCCGAAGCGAATATGGAATATATTGTAACAGCGGTGGAAACGATTGCGCCTGCCTGTGTGATCATCGATTCCATTCAGACGGTGTACCGAACCGATATTACGTCAGCCCCGGGCAGCGTCGCCCAAGTGCGCGAATGTACGGCCGAGCTGATGAAAATCGCCAAAACGAAAGGCATCGCCATTTTCATTGTCGGCCATGTGACGAAAGAAGGGGCGATCGCCGGGCCGCGCTTGCTTGAACATATGGTTGATACGGTTCTTTATTTTGAAGGGGAGCGGCATCATACGTACCGTATTTTGCGGGCGGTGAAAAACCGCTTCGGTTCGACGAATGAAATCGGCATTTTTGAAATGCGTGACATCGGGCTGCGAGAGGTGGAAAACCCGTCGGAAGTGTTTTTGGAAGAGCGGTCGCGCGGAGCGGCGGGCTCCACGGTCGTCGCGGCCATGGAAGGGACGCGCCCGGTGCTCGTTGAAATTCAGGCGCTCGTTTCGCCGACGAGTTTTGGCAACCCAAGGCGAATGGCGACCGGCCTCGATCACAACCGCGTTTCGCTGCTGATGGCGGTGCTTGAAAAGCGGGTCGGGCTGCTGTTGCAAAACCAAGACGCCTACTTGAAGGTAGCGGGCGGGGTAAAGCTTGACGAACCGGCCATTGACTTGGCGGTCGCCGTCAGCATCGCCTCAAGTTTTCGCGACCGGCCGACCCATCCGGCCGATGTGATCATCGGCGAGGTTGGCTTGACCGGCGAGGTGCGCCGTGTCTCGCGCATTGAACAACGGGTGCAAGAGGCGGCCAAACTAGGGTTTTCGCGCGTCATTGTGCCAAAAAACAATATCACGGGCTGGCAGCCCCCCGACGGCATCCAAGTAATCGGCGTATCACATGTCGCTGAGGCCCTCGAGCATACGATGGTGTAGAAAAGTACAGTAAACAGGCTGAATCTTTTTGCTTTGTCAAACGTAAGAAATTAGTGAGAGTCTCAAATGATCATCGCTTGATAATAGATGTTTGACAGCTGCTTAAAAATGGCGAAAATTACTTTCCAATTGATTTCAAACATGGGAAACTGTTTATAATGTTAAATAGGAGGTGAAAATGGGCCGATGGTGAAACGAATTGTGCAATTGTTTTTTCTTGCCGTAGGCGGAACGTTAGGCGCCATGTTTCTGCCCGATTTGTTTCAGCTGTTAAATGTAAGCGACCTGCCGCTTCTTCATCATTCATATTTGTTGGCGCTCTTGGGGGCCGTTCTGTTCTTTTTACTGACGTTTTGGCTTGTGGATTATGTCGTCGATATGATCCGATGGGTTGAGGAAACATTGGTGAAAGCGCCAGCCGTCGATGTGCTGTTTGGCAGCCTTGGGTTGATTTTTGGTCTCATTATCGCGTTTTTCATTGTCATGCCGTTGCAGTCGTTTCGCATTGAAGTGCTCAATACAGTGCTGCCGGTTTTTTTGACCATTTTGCTCGGCTATTTAGGGTTTCGCGTTGGTTGGAAGAAACGGAATGAGCTGATGAATTTATTTTCACTTTCCAATCGCATGACAAAGAAAAAAAGCGCAGAGGCTGAGAACGAACCGTCAAAAGGTGGCGCCGTCAAAATTTTGGACACGAGCGTCATCATCGATGGGCGGATTGCGGACATTTGTCAAACCGGCTTTTTGGAAGGACCGCTTGTCATCCCGCGATTTGTCCTCGAAGAATTGCAGCATATCGCCGATTCGTCCGACGTGCTGAAGCGGAACCGCGGCCGCCGCGGCTTGGACATTTTGAACCGCATTCAAAAAGAAATGGACATGAAAGTAGAAATTCACGAAGCGGATTTTAATGATGTGCAAGAAGTCGACAGCAAGCTTGTCAAATTGGCTAAGCAGCTGCAAGGGATCGTTGTGACGAACGATTTCAATTTAAACAAAGTATGTGAGCTGCAAAACGTGCGCGTCTTAAACATCAACGACTTGGCGAACGCGGTCAAACCGGTCGTGCTGCCGGGGGAAGAGCTGAACGTGCACGTCATCAAAGACGGCAAAGAGCATAACCAAGGTGTCGCCTATTTGGACGATGGGACAATGATCGTTGTGGAAGATGGCAAAGAATATATCGGCAAACGGGTTGACGTTTTGGTGACTAGCGTGTTACAAACATCTGCGGGGAGAATGATTTTTGCCAAGCTAAAACTGTTGCAAAAAGCGCTTTAGAAGAATAGGGGAAACGTCCAATGAAGTATGAAGCGATCGTGTTGGCGGCCGGACAAGGAAAGCGGATGAACGCCGGCATGAACAAGCAATTTCTTGAACTTGGCGGCGAACCGCTCATCGTTCGGACATTGAAAGTGTTTGACGGCGATGAGCGGTGCGCCGGCATTGTGCTCGTCGTCAACCCGGCTGAACGACAGCGGTTGGCGCAACTGCTTGAACGTTATCGCATCCGCAAAGTCACAGCGCTGGCCAACGGCGGACAGGAGCGGCAGCATAGCGTGTATAACGGGCTGCAGGCGCTCAAGGGAGAGGGGATCGTCCTCATCCATGACGGCGCTCGCCCGTTTATTCGCGTCCGGCAGTTGCATGAGCTGGCCGATGCCGCGGTTCAAGACGGGGCGGCCATTCCAGCCGTGCGGGTGAAAGACACGATTAAAAAAGCGAACGGCTTGTTTGTTGAAGAAACGATCGATCGTTCCAGCTTGTGGGCGGCGCAAACGCCACAAGCTTTTCGTCTGTCTTTGATCATGGAGGCGCACGAGGCGGCGAAACGGGATGGTTACCTAGGCACGGATGATGCCAGCCTCATCGAACGGCTCGGCAAGCCGGTGAGGCTTTTGGAGGGAGACTATCAGAACATTAAGTTGACAACACCGGACGATCTGCTGTTTGCCGAAGCGATTTTAGCAAGCCGCCTTGTCGAGTAGAATGGGGGAAAAGACATGTTTCGCATTGGACAAGGGTTTGACGTTCATCAGCTCGTGGAAGGGCGCCCGCTTATCATCGGTGGTGTCCATATCCCATATGAGAAAGGGTTGCTCGGTCATTCTGATGCCGATGTGCTGTTGCACGCGGTGGCCGATGCGTGCCTCGGCGCGATTGGCGCTGGCGACATCGGGCGGCACTTTCCTGACACCGATCCGCGTTATAAAGATGCTGATTCAGCCGAACTGCTCGCGCGCGTATGGGGGCTCGTTCGGCAAGAAGGCTATGTGTTGGCGAACATGGACTGTACGATTATTGCCCAAAAACCAAAGATGGCCCCGTATATTGAGGAGATGAGGGCGATCATCGCCCGGCTGCTCGAAGCTGAGCGTTCGCAAGTGAATGTGAAGGCGACGACGACAGAAAAACTGGGATTCACTGGGCGCGAAGAAGGCATTGCTGCCCAGGCGGTCGTATTGCTGCAAAAGAGCGGGGCGTAATATTAGGGTGCTGCGATGCCGTATGATGACCGCTTAGGAAGCGGCGGCATGACGGATCCGGAAGCGTTCCGGCCTCGTGTTTTTCCGCTGGGGCGTGAAGGCGTCGAGCGGAAGAGGCCGGCGTCCGGCGGCACAGCGCTGATGAGGCGAGCCGTCCGTTTTGAACATTGCCGCGATAAACGGTACAATAATAGCACAAGTTTGATGGAAGTGGAGGGGTTGGACGATGGCAAAAGAGGTGCGCGTGCGCTATGCGCCGAGCCCGACCGGCCATTTGCATATCGGCGGGGCGCGAACAGCGTTGTTTAATTATTTGTTTGCCCGCCACCACGGTGGAAAAATGATCGTCCGCATCGAGGATACGGATCTTGAACGGAACATTGAAGGCGGCGAACAGTCGCAGCTTGAAAACTTACAATGGCTTGGCATCGACTATGATGAGTCGGTCGACAAAGACGGCGGCTACGGTCCGTACCGGCAGACGGAGCGGCTCGATATTTATCGGAAATATGTGAATGAATTGCTTGAGCAAGGCCATGCGTACAAATGTTTTTGCACGCCGGAGGAGCTTGAACGGGAACGCGAGGAACAGCGGGCCGCCGGCATCGCCGCTCCGCAATACAGCGGCAAATGCCGGCATTTGACCCCGGAGCAAACGGCGGAGTTGGAAGCGCAAGGAAAGCCATATACCATTCGCCTCAAGGTGCCGGAAGGAAAAACGTATGAGTTTGACGACTTGGTGCGCGGAAAAGTGACGTTTGCGTCCAAGGATGTCGGCGGTGACTGGGTGATCGTCAAAGCGAACGGCATTCCGACGTACAACTTTGCGGTCGTCATTGATGACCATTTGATGGAGATCAGTCATGTGTTCCGCGGCGAGGAACATTTGTCCAATACGCCGAAGCAGCTCATGGTATACGACTATTTCGACTGGGAGCCGCCGCAGTTCGCCCATTTGACGCTGATTGTCAACGAGCAGCGGAAAAAACTGTCGAAGCGCGATGAATCGATCATTCAGTTCGTTTCGCAATACAAAGAGCTCGGCTATTTGCCAGAAGCGATGTTCAACTTTTTCGCGCTGCTTGGCTGGTCGCCGGAAGGGGAAGAAGAAATTTTTACGAAAGACGAATTGATCCGCTTGTTTGACGTCTCTCGGCTGTCGAAATCGCCGTCGATGTTTGATACGAAAAAGCTGGCCTGGATGAACAACCAATACATGAAACAGCTCGATCTCGATCGGCTCGTTGATCTCGCTTTGCCGCATTTAGTGAAAGCCGGGCGCCTGCCGGCGGATATGACGGAGGAGCAGCGGCAATGGGCGCGCGATTTGATCGCCTTGTACCAAGAGCAAATGAGCTACGGGGCGGAGATTGTTCCGCTGTCCGAGCTGTTCTTCAAGGAAGAGGTCGACTATGAAGAGGAAGCGCGTCAAGTGCTGGCCGAGGAGCAGGTGCCGGAAGTGCTGACTGCCTTTTTAGCGAACGTGCGGGAGCTTGAACCGTTTACGGCCGATGAGATTAAAGCAGCGATCAAAGCGGTGCAAAAGTCGACCGGACAAAAAGGGAAAAAGCTGTTCATGCCGATCCGCGCCGCAGTGACGGGACAAACGCACGGGCCGGAGCTGCCGTTTGCCATTCAGCTGCTCGGCAAACAAAAAGTGATCGAGCGGCTGGAGCGGGCGCTGCAGCAAAAATTTTAACTCTGCTTTGCACGTTCAGGCGGCAAATGTGATATAATAATACAAAGTTTTGGGTGGAACAAGTTCATCATGATAAAGCGTTGACGAGGAAAAGTAGGAGGCATCGGCATTCCAGAGAGAGCCGTCTTGGCTGGGAGCGGCTTATGTGCGGTGCCATCCGAAATGCGCCTCGGAGCCTCCTTTCGAACCGGAACAGAGACGTTCTGCAGTAGAGGGGAGCGGAGCATCTCCGTTATCGGACTCGAGTGAGCGAAGCGTCCCCCCGTTTCGCTAAACAGAGTGGAACCGCGCCAACAGCGTCTCTGTGTCTTCGGCACAGAGACGTTTTTTTATTCGAGACAGCTTAGGAGGCTGGTGGAAAACGGTTGTTTCTCTTGAGCAATGGGGGAACGTTTGAAAGGCGCCCCTGATGCGCCAAGGCTTATCTATTTGAGAAACGAGTTTGATAAGCGCCTTTGCTCCCTTAAATCACCGGTCTCTTAGAAGTGGAGGGAGGATGTCATGTTTAAAACATTGAAAGAGGACATTGAAGTCATTTTTGAACAAGACCCGGCGGCGAGAAGCTATTTGGAAGTCATTTTAACGTATTCCGGCCTTCATGCCATCTGGGCGCACCGGATCGCCCACGCGCTTTACAAGCGGAAATTTTATTTCCTTGCCCGCTTGATTTCACAAATCAGCCGCTTTTTCACCGGCATTGAAATCCATCCGGGCGCGAAAATCGGCCGCCGCTTTTTCATCGATCACGGCATGGGCGTGGTGATCGGCGAGACGTGCGAAATCGGCGACAACGTCACGGTCTATCAAGGGGTTACATTAGGCGGGACAGGAAAAGAAAAAGGGAAGCGTCATCCGACGATTAAAGATAACTGTTTGATCGCTGCCGGTGCGAAAGTGCTCGGTTCGATTACGATCGGGGAAAACTCGAAAATCGGCGCCGGCTCGGTCGTGTTAAAAGACGTGCCGCCCAATTCAACCGTCGTCGGCATCCCGGGCCGTGTCGTCGTGCGCGACGGGGTAAGGGTGAAGAAAGATTTAAACCATACCGACCTGCCTGATCCGATCGCCGACCGGTTCCGGGAGCTTGAAGAGGAAATCGCTCGGCTGAAAAGCGAGCTTGAGGCATTGAAACAACAAGAAAGGAAGAACGAGTATGAGCAGCATACGGCTTTATAATACGTTGACGCGAAAAAAAGAACCGTTTGAGCCGTTGGAACCGAACAAGGTGAAAATGTATGTGTGCGGCCCGACGGTGTATAACTATATTCATATCGGCAATGCGCGGGCCGCCATCGTTTTTGACACGATCCGCCGCTATTTGGAGTTCCGCGGCTATGATGTGACGTATGTATCGAACTTTACCGATGTTGATGACAAGCTGATCAAAGCGGCTCGCGAGCTCGGCGAGAGCGTTCCGGCAATCGCCGAGCGGTTCATTGAGGCGTATTTTGAGGACATTCAAGCGCTCGGCTGCAAAAAAGCGGACATCCATCCGCGCGTGACCGAAAACATCGGTACGATTATCGAATTTATTCAGACGCTCATTGACAAAGGATATGCCTACGAAGTCGAAGGCGATGTGTATTACCGGACGCGCAAGTTCCGCGAATACGGCAAGCTGTCCCATCAATCGATCGATGAGCTGCAAGCGGGGGCGCGCATTGAAGTTGGCGAGAAAAAGGACGATCCGCTTGATTTTGCCCTTTGGAAAGCGGCGAAAGAAGGGGAGATTTCATGGGACAGCCCATGGGGGAAGGGGCGGCCCGGCTGGCATATCGAATGCTCGGCGATGGCGCGCAAATATTTGGGCGATACGATCGATATTCACGCCGGCGGCCAAGACTTGACGTTTCCGCACCATGAAAACGAAATCGCCCAGTCGGAGGCGCTGACCGGCAAACCGTTCGCGAAATATTGGCTGCACAATGGGTATTTAAATATTAACAACGAAAAAATGTCGAAGTCGCTTGGCAATTTCGTGCTCGTTCACGATATCGTCCGGCAGATCGACCCGCAAGTGCTGCGCTTTTTCATGCTGTCGGTGCATTACCGCCATCCGATCAACTACAGCGAAGAGCTGCTTGAGAGCGCGCGGCGCGGGCTTGAGCGCCTGAAGACGGCGTACAGCAATTTGCAGCATCGCCTGCAGGCAAGCACGAACTTGACGGACAATGATGAGGAATGGTTGTCGCGCCTTGCTGACATCCGCGCTTCGTTCATCCGTGAAATGGACGACGATTTCAACACCGCAAACGGCATTGCGGTATTGTTTGAATTGGCGAAACAGGCCAACTTGTACTTGCAGGAAAAAACGACGTCCGAGAAGGTCATTGCCGCGTTTTTGCGCGAGTTCGAGCAGCTGACGGGCGTACTGGGGCTTACCTTGAAACAGGAGGAGCTGCTTGATGAGGAAATCGAAGCGCTGATCCAAAAGCGCAATGAAGCGCGAAAAAATCGCGATTTTGCCTTGGCTGACCGCATTCGCGACGAACTGAGAGCCAAAAACATCATTTTGGAAGACACGCCGCAAGGAACGAGATGGAAACGAGGATCGTAAGCGATGATGCCGTTTGAGACAGTCGAGAATGCAGGGCAGTTAAACGGTTTGGCGCTCGCTTACATCGGCGATGCGGTTTATGAGGTGTACGTGCGCCGCCATTTGCTTGTGGCTGGGAACGTTCGGCCGCATGAGCTGCACCGGCGGGCGGTTCGCTATGTGTCGGCGCGGGCGCAAGCGAAAGTCATTTTCGCGCTGCTTGACGAAGGCGTGCTGACCGATGAGGAAAAAGAGATTGTTCGCCGCGGCCGCAACGCCAAATCCGGCACGATCCCCAAAAATACCGATGTGCAAACGTATCGGCACAGCACGGCCTTTGAAGCGCTGATTGGGTATCATTTTTTAGTGAATAACGAAGCACGGATTATGGAATTGATCAGCCGTTCCTTTGCCATTATTGAAAGGGAAGAAAGGGCGTTGGAATGATGGACTACATTATCGGTAAAAATCCGGTCATTGAAGCGCTCAAAGCGGGGCGTGACATCAATAAAATTTGGATCGCTGAAGGGGCGCAGCGCCATACCGTCGAACCTGTGCTTGAATGGGCGAAACGGCGGGGCGTGCTCGTTCAATACGTCCCGAAACGCAAGCTGGACCAAATGGCGGAAGGGGCCCATCAAGGGGTGATCGCCCAGGCGGCGGCTTACCGCTACTATGAAATTGATGACTTGTTCGCTCGCGCCGCCGAGCGGGGCGAGGCGCCGTTTTTTCTCATTTTGGACGAGCTTGAGGATCCGCACAATTTAGGGGCGATCATGCGCACCGCTGACGCCGTCGGGGCGCATGGCCTCATCATTCCGAAGCGGCGTTCGGTCGGGCTGACCCCAACGGTGGCCAAGGCTTCGACCGGGGCAATTGAGCACGTTCCAGTCGCGCGTGTCACAAACTTGGCGCGGACGATGGACGAGCTGAAAGAGCGCGGCGTCTGGATCGCCGGCACCGATGCGGCTGCCAAAGATGACTACCGTTCGCTCGATGGCACGATGCCGCTGGCGCTCGTGATCGGCAGCGAAGGGAAAGGGATCAGCCGGTTGGTGCTGGAAAAATGCGATTTTTTGGTTCGGCTGCCGATGCGCGGGCACGTCACCTCGCTCAATGCCTCTGTCGCCGCCAGCCTGCTCATGTACGAGGTGTACCGGAAGCGGTATCCGTTAGGGGAATAGCCGATGAACATTTTGATTGTCGACGGCTATAACATGATCGGGGCATGGCCGGCGCTGCGCCGGCTGAAAGAAGAGGGCGATCTGGCAGCGGCAAGGGATTTGTTAATTGCGAAATTGGCCGATTATAAAGGATTCACCGGCGATCATGTCGTCATTGTGTTTGACGCCCACCTCGTGCAAGGCAATGAAAAAAAATATAAGCATTATGATATTGACGTCATTTTTACAAAAGAACATGAGACAGCCGATGAGCGGATTGAACGGTTGGCAAAAACATTGATGAACGCGCGCACAAAAGTGTACGTCGCTACCTCCGACTACACCGAGCAGTGGACGGTGTTCAGCCAAGGGGCCTTGCGCAAATCAGCCCGCGAGCTGTTATATGAGGTCGAATCGGTCGAGCGGGACATTTCCAAAAAACTGAGCGATATCAAACAGCACACCCCAACCTCGAAAATGCCGCTCAGTGACCAAGTTGCCGAAATCTTCGAAAAATGGCGAAGAGGGCAAAAATGAGCGGTTGACGCTGTAAAAATTTGTCCTGTATAATAAATAATAGCGAGTTATGCGGTCGGGGGGATCAGCGTGGGGGAATGCGTCAACGTACATAAAATCAAGGATTACCGCCACCTTGATGACGAACAGCTTGTTGCGCTTGTTCACGAGGGGGATCGGGAAGCGCTCGATTTTTTGATCCATAAGTACCAAAATTTTGTGCGCGCTAAGGCCCGCTCCTATTTTTTGGTCGGCGCTGACCGGGAGGATATCGTGCAGGAAGGGATGATCGGCCTGTATAAGGCCGTCCGCGACTTCAAGGGGGACAAGCTTTCTTCGTTTAAAGCGTTTGCAGAACTTTGCATCACTAGGCAAATGATCACCGCCATTAAAACGGCGACCCGCCAAAAGCATATTCCGCTCAATTCATATGTGTCTTTGGACAAACCGATTTATGATGATGAATCGGACCGCACGCTGATGGACGTGCTGTCCGGCACGCAGGCGACCGATCCGGAACAGCTGATCGTCAACCGTGAGGAAGTAGGGGACATTGAGTTGAAGATGGCTGAGCTGTTAAGCGACCTCGAGCGGAAAGTGCTCGCGTTATATTTGGATGGGCGCTCGTACCAAGAAATTTCCGAAGAATTGAACCGCCATGTCAAGTCGATTGATAACGCGTTGCAGCGCGTCAAGCGGAAGCTGGAAAAATACTTGGAATATCGTGAAGTTCATTTGTAGGTGGCGTGTCGGCAGCGACAAGGAGAAAAACATGACATTGACAGCGGAACGGACAGTATGATAAATTTTTATGGACATCTGGCTGAAACAGGCGGAACGTTGGAGCGTCGAACAGCGCCGTTGCCGCGCAGACGATCGGCGCGCGCCTAGTGCTGACCAAGATGCGGCAAGCGTGCGGTCCATCGCCAAATCAAACCGGTGATGGAGACAGTTTGGAGCGATCGTGGAGGTACGAGTGATGCAGCGGATAACAAATTTTTTGCGTGAAGTTGTGCGCGAGCTAAAAAAAGTAAGCTGGCCCAACCGGAAGGAATTGGTGAACTATACGGCGATTGTGTTGGCTACGGTGGTGTTTTTCACCGTCTTTTTTGCCGTTGTCGACCTCGGCATTTCCGAACTCATTCGTCTTTTGTCTGAATAAGCAGGCGAATGATATGCTATAATGAAAGATAATCGCACGAGCATGGAACCCGGCAACGGGTTTTTGTTTTGCGCAAAAATGGGATAAAAACCGCCCGAGGGAGGCTCGCTGATGGAGAAAAACTGGTATGTCGTCCATACCTATTCGGGATACGAAAACAAAGTGAAGGCGAATTTGGAAAAGCGTGTTGAATCGATGGGGATGCAGGATAAAATTTTTCGCGTCATCGTTCCGGAAGAGACCGAGACCGACGTGAAAAACGGAAAACGAAAAACGACCAAGAAAAAAGTGTTTCCTGGCTATGTGCTTGTTGAAATGGTCATGACGGACGACTCATGGTATGTAGTGCGCAATACGCCGGGGGTGACCGGATTTGTCGGCTCAAGCGGAGCCGGCTCAAAACCGACGCCGCTGATGGAGGAGGAAGTCAAACTAATTTTGAAGCGGATGGGCATGCCGCTCGCTGAGGTGGACGTCGACTACGAAGTGAACGAAATGGTCCGCATCAAAGAAGGGCCGTTTGCGAACTTTGTCGGGAAAATTGAAGCTATTGACCCAGACAAGCATAAAGTGAAACTGTTGATCGATATGTTTGGGCGCGAAACGCGGATGGAGCTCGAGTTTTCCCAAATTGAAAAAATCTAGCTGGATAAAGAACTTGCAATTACTAGGGAAAAGTGATACTATTTTAAAGTCAGTATGTCTCTGAACCGGAGACATCAAGCAATGAACTTATACCGGCGCGTATAAGGGAGCCTGTTATTGTTCTGCTGATCCTCTCAACGGAAACGGGAGATATCGAAACGGCTCATAAGATGGGGAGCCGGATGAGTGGGAGGGGCAATCCCTAATACCACATCACGGACGTAAGGAGGTGTGTCTCGTGGCGAAAAAAGTCATCAAGGTCGTCAAATTGCAAATTCCTGCAGGAAAAGCGAATCCGGCGCCGCCAGTAGGTCCTGCGCTCGGTCAAGCCGGTGTCAATATTATGGCGTTTTGCAAAGAGTTTAATGCTCGCACGGCTGATCAAGCAGGGTTGATCATTCCGGTTGAAATTACGGTTTTTGAAGACCGTTCGTTTACATTCATCACGAAAACGCCGCCTGCCGCTGTATTGCTGAAAAAAGCGGCTGGCATTGAATCGGGCTCCGGCGAACCGAACCGCAACAAAGTGGCGACGATCAAACGCGACAAAGTGCGTGAGATCGCCGAGCTGAAAATGCCGGATTTGAACGCGGCGAGCATTGAAGCCGCCATGCGCATGGTCGAAGGCACGGCCCGCAGCATGGGCATCGTGATTGAAGACTAATGCTGTCGCGCGGCTCGGGAGGAGAGGTTGCATCAAGTGGCAACCTCTTTCTCCATGAATGACACTTGCCTGCCGCGCCTTTCTTCACTTTCTTCGCGGGGTGAAGAGCGTTTCGTGTGGGAGGTTTTTTCCGCTACAACCACAACCGAGGAGGATGTTTTATATGCCAAAAAGAGGAAAAAAATACTTGGAAGCATTGAAGCTTGTTGATCGCTTTAAAGCGTACCCGATTGCCGAAGCGATCGAGCTCGTGAAGAAAACGAACGTAGCGAAGTTTGACGCCACGGTCGAAGTCGCGTTCCGTTTGGGCGTTGACCCGAAAAAAGCGGACCAGCAAATCCGCGGCGCTGTCGTCCTGCCGCATGGCACAGGGAAAGTCGCGCGCGTGTTGGTATTCGCGAAAGGGGAAAAAGCGAAAGAAGCGGAAGCCGCTGGCGCTGACTATGTCGGCGATACCGAATATATCAACAAAATCCAGCAAGGTTGGTTTGACTTTGACGTCGTCGTTGCTACGCCGGACATGATGGGCGAAGTCGGGAAACTCGGCCGCATCTTAGGCCCGAAAGGCTTGATGCCAAACCCGAAAACCGGAACCGTCACGTTTGATGTTGCGAAAGCGGTGCAAGAAATCAAAGCCGGGAAAGTGGAGTACCGCGTTGATAAAGCAGGGAACATCCATGTTCCAATCGGCAAAGTGTCGTTTGACAACGAGAAGCTGGCTGAAAACTTCGCCGCTGTTTACGAAGCGATTTTGAAAGCGAAGCCGGCGGCGGCGAAAGGGACGT
The DNA here is from genome assembly GCF_001587475.1 of Geobacillus sp. B4113_201601. NCBI lineage: Bacteria > Bacillati > Bacillota > Bacilli > Caryophanales > Anoxybacillaceae > Geobacillus > Geobacillus sp. B4113_201601. The sequence goes on along the minus strand of NZ_LQYX01000012.1, from coordinate 40,558 downwards.
ACGTGAAAAACGTCACCATTACGTCAACGATGGGCCCTGGCATCAAAGTTGATCCGTCGACGGTAGCTGTCGCGCAATAACCGTTGACTTTTGCTTGCCCATCTGCTAAAATGCCATTTGGCTGAGCAAATGAATATCATTTGTACCGTAGACAGTAGGTGCCCGTTTGCGGCTTAATTTCCTACCGAGGTATGTGGACGATAGAACAGCGCGTCGTCTGTTTTCCGTTCGGTGCGCTGAACGATACCTCCATGTCTACGCGGCATGGAGGTTTTTGGTTGAACGCCCAAGCGGTATAAGTGGTATTCTTCGATTCTTTTCACAGGAGGTGCAGAACGTGTCGAGCGCGATTGAACTGAAAAAACAGGTCGTCGCTGAAATCGCGGATAAATTCCGGGCCAGCAAGGCGACGGTCATCGTCGACTACCGCGGCTTGAACGTGGCGGAAATGACCGAGCTGCGTAAACAGCTGCGTGAGGCGGGCATTGAGTTTAAAGTGTACAAGAACACATTAACCCGCCGGGCGCTCGCGGAAGTCGGCTTGGAAGGATTGGATGAAGTGTTTACGGGTCCGAACGCCATTGCCTTCAGCAATGAAGATGTCGTGGCGCCGGCGAAAATTTTAAGCGAATTTGCTAAAACGCACGAGGCGTTGGAAATCAAGGGCGGTGTCATTGAAGGAAACGTCGCCAGCAAAGAAGAAATCGATGCCTTGGCCAAACTCCCGTCCCGCGAAGGCTTGCTTTCGATGCTGCTTAGCGTCCTTCAAGCCCCGATCCGCAACTTGGCGCTTGCGGTTAAAGCGGTGGCTGACAAGCAAGAAGAGCAAGGCGCGTAACAGCGCGCTCGGATATGCGTAAACGATCATGATCAAAAAAGGAGGAAGTCACGATGACGAAAGAACAAATCATTGAAGCAGTGAAAAACATGACGGTATTGGAATTAAACGAACTTGTTAAAGCGATTGAAGAAGAATTTGGCGTAACGGCTGCGGCTCCGGTTGTTGTAGCGGGCGGCGCAGCGGCTGGCGCTGAAGCGGCGGCTGAGAAAACCGAATTCGATGTCATTCTCGCTGACGCTGGTGCGCAAAAAATCAAGGTCATCAAAGTCGTTCGTGAACTTACTGGCCTTGGCTTGAAAGAAGCGAAAGACTTGGTTGACAACACGCCGAAACCGATCAAAGAAGCTGTCTCCAAAGAAGAAGCTGAAGAAATTAAAGCAAAACTCGAAGAAGTTGGCGCGAAAGTCGAAGTCAAGTAATGGCTGCGCCGCTGAAAAAAGAGGCTGGCCCGAAGCAAGGGTCGGTCTCTTTTTTGTTACACTATGGGATGAAGGCGGTGCAATCTGTCAGCAAAAAAAGGAGGGAACGATCGTGAGTGAGCATTATTACTCGGTCCGTCCAGCGTCGGAGCGAAATCCGCAAACGTGGACGTACGTGCTGCGAGGACATGAATTCCGCTTCACGACGGACAGCGGAGTGTTTTCGAAACGTGACGTGGACTTTGGTACACGCTTGTTAATCGAAACGTTCGAAGAGCCTGAAGTGGCGGGGGATTGGTTGGATGTCGGCTGTGGATACGGGCCGATCGGGTTGGCCTTGGCTCGATCGTTTCCAGATCGGCGTGTTCACATGATTGACATCAACGAACGGGCGCTCGAGCTGGCGGAGACAAACAGGCGAGCCAATACGATTGCCAATGCGGTCGTTTATCAAAGCGACCTGTTTTCCGCAGTCGGCGAACAGCGGTTTGCGGCCATTATCACCAATCCGCCGATCCGGGCCGGCAAGCGGGTCGTGTACGCAATTTTTGAACAAAGCCGCGATCATCTGCTTGATCAAGGCGAGCTATGGGTGGTCATCCAAAAAAAACAAGGCGCCCCTTCCGCTTTGCAAAAGCTGAACGAATGGTTTCCCGTTGTAGAAGTCGTCGCCAAGAAAAAAGGATATTATATCATAAAGGCGAAAAAATGTTGACACCGTTTTTTGATTGTGGTAGCATTATAAAATGCTAAATAGGCACATTTCCCGTGTAAAGGGGAGACGTATAATTTTGTGTGCAATGGAAAAAATGATAAAATCCATAAGCAATGAACCATATGGTTTTCTATTGCAATAGAAACCATTTTCTTTTTTTCCCCATTCAACGCCTGGTTTCCTCGCACCGGGAGCGTGTTGAAATCCCCTTTCCCGAAACGGTGGTGCACGCAAGCAAAGCCGTTTCCGCCCGGACGGCGGGGGCCGGCCGCAAGCATGCCTGCTTTGCCCCGGAATGACGGAGCGGGCCAACTGATAGGGATGGTTTTTTATGTCCCTTCCGATCCGTTGGCGACCACGTTCCGGTTCCGGTTTTCATAATGTCTACATTTGAGGGGTGAATCACTCTTGACAGGCCGACTGGTTCAATACGGGCGACACCGCCAACGCAGAAGCTACGCACGCATTAGCGAAGTGCTGGAATTGCCGAACTTGATTGAAATTCAAACGTCCTCTTACCAATGGTTTCTCGATGAAGGGCTGCGGGAAATGTTCAAGGAAATTTCCCCGATCGAAGATTTTTCCGGCAATCTCTCGCTTGAATTTATCGACTATAGTTTAGGAGAGCCAAAATACTCGGTGGAAGAGGCGAAAGAACGCGATGTTACATATGCGGCTCCGCTTCGCGTCAAAGTTCGCCTGATCAATAAGGAAACGGGCGAAGTGAAGGAACAAGACGTGTTTATGGGTGATTTTCCGCTCATGACGGAAACCGGGACGTTTATCATCAACGGAGCGGAACGCGTCATTGTGTCCCAGCTCGTTCGTTCACCAAGCGTGTACTACAGCGACAAAGTGGACAAAAACGGCAAGCGCGGCTACTCGGCGACGGTGATTCCGAACCGCGGCGCATGGCTTGAGTACGAAACCGATGCGAAAGACGTCGTTTACGTGCGTATCGACCGCACCCGCAAACTGCCGGTGACGGTGCTTCTTCGTGCGCTCGGGTTCAGCTCCGACCAAGAAATCATCGATCTGCTTGGCGACAATGAATACTTGCGCAATACGCTCGAAAAAGATAATACCGACAGCACAGAAAAGGCGTTGATCGAAATTTATGAGCGCCTCCGTCCAGGCGAGCCGCCGACGCTTGAGAACGCGAAAAATTTGCTGGCGTCGCGCTTTTTTGACCCGAAACGCTACGACTTGGCCAGCGTGGGGCGCTATAAAATCAACAAAAAGCTTCATATTAAAAACCGGCTGTTCAATCAGCGGCTCGCTGAGACGATCGCCGACCCGGAAACCGGGGAGGTCATTGCGGAAGCGGGAGCGATGATCGACCGCCGAACGCTGAACCGTCTTCTTCCTTATTTGGAAAAAGGCATCGGTTTGCGAACGTACCGACCGATTGAAGGGGTGGCGGACGGCGACATTTCCGTGCAGACGGTCAAAATTTACGCCCCGAATGATTTAGATGGCGACAAAGTGATCAATGTCATCGGCAACGGCTTTATTGCTGAGGATGTGAAACATATTACGCCAGCGGACATCATTGCGTCGATCAGCTATTTCTTCAACTTGCTCCACGGCGTCGGCGATACGGATGACATCGACCATTTAGGCAACCGCCGCCTCCGTTCGGTCGGCGAACTGCTGCAAAACCAATTCCGCATCGGCCTATCGCGCATGGAGCGCGTTGTGCGCGAACGCATGTCGATCCAAGATACAAATACGATTACACCACAGCAGTTGATCAACATTCGGCCAGTCATTGCGTCGATCAAAGAGTTTTTCGGCAGCTCGCAGCTGTCGCAGTTCATGGATCAAACGAACCCGTTGGCCGAACTGACGCATAAGCGCCGCCTGTCCGCGCTTGGCCCTGGCGGATTGACGCGCGAGCGCGCCGGGTTTGAGGTGCGCGATGTTCACTATTCGCACTACGGGCGGATGTGTCCGATCGAGACGCCGGAAGGTCCGAACATCGGCCTCATCAACTCGTTGTCGACCTACGCGAAAGTGAACAAGTTCGGCTTTATTGAGACGCCGTACCGGCGCGTTGACCCGGAAACAGGGAGAGTAACCGACCATATTGATTATTTGACGGCCGACGAGGAAGATAACTATGTCGTGGCGCAGGCGAACGTGCCGCTTGCCGAAGACGGAACGTTTCTTGAAGAAAACGTCATCGCCCGTTTCCGCGGCGAAAACATCGTTGTCAAGCGCGACCGCGTCGACTACATGGACGTTTCGCCCAAACAAGTCGTCTCGGCCGCGACCGCTTGCATTCCGTTTTTGGAAAACGACGACTCGAACCGCGCCTTGATGGGAGCCAACATGCAGCGACAAGCGGTGCCGCTGCTCGAGCCGGAAGCGCCGATCGTCGGCACGGGCATGGAGTACGTCTCGGCGAAAGACTCCGGCGCGGCGGTCATTTGCAAACACCGCGGCATTGTCGAACGCGTGGAGGCGAAGGAAATTTGGGTGCGCCGGCTCATTGAAGTCGACGGCAAAGAAGTCAAGGGTGATTTAGATAAATATCGGCTGCTGAAATTTGTGCGCTCGAACCAAGGCACGTGCTACAATCAACGGCCAATTGTGAAAAAAGGCGACATTGTCGAGAAAGGCGAGATTTTGGCGGACGGTCCGTCGATGGATAAAGGCGAACTCGCTCTTGGCCGCAACGTGCTCGTCGCCTTCATGACATGGGATGGTTACAACTATGAGGATGCCATCATTATGAGCGAGCGGCTCGTCAAAGAAGATGTGTACACGTCAATTCATATCGAAGAATACGAAGCCGAATCGCGTGATACGAAGCTCGGCCCGGAAGAAATTACGCGCGACATCCCGAACGTCGGTGAAGACGCGCTGAGAAACTTGGATGAACGCGGCATCGTCCGCATCGGTGCAGAAGTGAAGGACGGCGACTTGCTCGTTGGCAAAGTGACGCCAAAAGGGATGACCGAACTGACGGCTGAAGAACGGCTGCTGCACGCGATCTTCGGGGAAAAAGCGCGCGAGGTGCGCGATACGTCATTGCGTGTGCCGCACGGCGGCGGCGGCATCGTCCTCGATGTCAAAGTGTTCAACCGCGAAGACGGCGACGAGCTTCCGCCAGGCGTCAACCAATTGGTGCGCGTTTACATTGTGCAAAAGCGAAAAATTTCCGAAGGTGACAAAATGGCTGGTCGCCACGGGAACAAAGGGGTCATTTCCCGTATTCTTCCGGAAGAAGATATGCCGTTCTTGCCGGATGGCACCCCGGTTGATATCATGCTAAACCCGCTCGGCGTTCCGTCGCGGATGAACATTGGGCAAGTGTTTGAGCTGCACCTTGGCATGGCGGCGAAAAAGCTCGGCTTGCATATCGCCTCTCCGGTCTTTGACGGCGCAACGGAAGAGGATGTATGGAACATTCTCGAAGAGGCCGGCATGGCCCGCGACGCGAAAACCGTGCTGTATGACGGCCGCACCGGTGAGCCGTTTGACAACCGCGTGTCAGTCGGGATTATGTACATGATCAAACTCGCCCACATGGTGGACGACAAGCTTCACGCTCGCTCGACGGGCCCGTATTCGCTCGTCACGCAACAGCCGCTTGGCGGCAAGGCGCAGTTTGGCGGCCAGCGCTTTGGCGAAATGGAAGTATGGGCGCTTGAGGCGTACGGAGCTGCCTATACGCTGCAAGAAATCCTAACTGTCAAGTCCGATGACGTCGTCGGCCGCGTCAAAACGTACGAGGCGATCGTCAAAGGGGAGAATATCCCTGAGCCGGGGGTGCCGGAGTCGTTTAAAGTGTTGATTAAGGAATTGCAAAGCTTGGGCATGGACGTCACGGTTTTGACGAGCGACGAGCAAGAGATCAACATGGAACACTTTGATGACGATGACGACCATGTTCCGGACGCCATTATGGCTGACGTCAAGCCGGTTGAAGCGGAAGAAGCTGACGAAGAAAAAGATGTCGTGACGAAAGAGTGAAGCGGTCATGACGGTTAGGCGGGGGGATTCCCCCGCCGCCGGCCGTTCGAGCGGATGGACGGCAAACAAGCCATGGAGCAAAACCGACGGATCAAATAAGGGAGGTATACCCCTTGCTGGATGTCAATAAATTTGAGTACATGAAAATCGGGCTCGCTTCCCCAGAAAAAATTCGTTCTTGGTCGTACGGCGAAGTGAAAAAGCCGGAGACGATCAACTACCGGACGCTGAAGCCGGAAAAGGACGGCCTGTTTTGCGAGCGCATTTTCGGCCCGACGAAAGACTGGGAGTGCCACTGCGGCAAATATAAGCGCGTTCGCTACAAAGGCGTCGTCTGCGACCGTTGCGGCGTCGAAGTGACGCGTTCGAAAGTTCGCCGCGAACGGATGGGCCATATTGAGCTCGCCGCCCCGGTGTCGCACATTTGGTATTTCAAAGGGATCCCAAGCCGAATGGGGCTCGTCCTTGACATGTCGCCGCGGGCGCTTGAGGAAGTCATTTATTTTGCTTCCTACGTCGTCACCGACCCGGGCGATACACCGCTTGAGAAAAAACAGCTGCTGTCGGAAAAAGAGTACCGCGCCTATCGCGAAAAATACGGCCAATCATTCCAAGCGTCGATGGGGGCGGAGGCGATCAAAAAACTGCTCCAGGACATTGATTTAGATAAAGAAGTCAACGCGCTGAAAGAGGAGTTGAAAACGGCGCAAGGTCAGCGGCGCACCCGCATCATTAAGCGCCTAGAGGTACTTGAGGCGTTCCGCAGCTCAGGAAACGATCCAGCATGGATGGTGCTTGATGTGCTGCCGGTCATTCCACCGGAATTGCGCCCGATGGTGCAGCTTGACGGCGGTCGGTTTGCGACGTCGGACTTAAACGATTTGTACCGCCGCGTCATCAACCGCAACAATCGGCTGAAACGGCTTCTCGACCTCGGCGCGCCGAACATTATCGTCCAAAACGAGAAACGGATGTTGCAAGAGGCCGTTGATGCGTTGATCGACAACGGCCGCCGCGGCCGTCCGGTGACGGGTCCCGGGAACCGTCCGTTAAAGTCGCTCTCTCATATGCTGAAAGGGAAGCAAGGCCGCTTCCGGCAAAACTTGCTCGGCAAGCGGGTCGACTATTCCGGCCGTTCCGTCATTGTCGTCGGCCCGAACTTGAAAATGTATCAATGCGGCTTGCCGAAAGAAATGGCGCTTGAGCTGTTTAAGCCGTTTGTTATGAAGGAGCTTGTCGAGCGGGGCTTGGCGCACAACATTAAAAGCGCGAAACGGAAAATCGAGCGCGTCCATCCGGAAGTATGGGATGTGCTCGAAGATGTCATTAAAGAACATCCGGTGCTGTTAAACCGCGCCCCGACGCTGCACCGTCTCGGCATTCAGGCGTTCGAGCCGACGCTTGTCGAAGGGCGGGCGATCCGTCTTCATCCGCTCGTTTGTACGGCGTACAACGCCGACTTCGACGGCGACCAAATGGCCGTGCACGTGCCGTTGTCGGCTGAGGCGCAAGCCGAAGCGCGCTTGTTGATGTTGGCGGCGCAAAACATTTTGAACCCGAAAGACGGCAAACCGGTCGTTACCCCATCGCAAGACATGGTTTTAGGAAACTACTACTTGACGATGGAGCGCGAAGGGGCCATCGGCGAAGGCATGGTGTTCAAAGACACGGACGAGGCGTTGCTTGCTTATCATAACGGTTACGTCCATCTCCATTCGCGCATCGCCATTCATGCCGGCTCGCTGAACAACGAAACGTTTACTGAGGAACAAAACAGCAAGCTGCTCCTGACGACCGTCGGCAAGCTCATTTTCAATGAAATTTTGCCGAAGTCGTTCCCGTACATCAACGAGCCGACAACGGAAAACATTGAAGGGCGGACGCCGGATAAGTACTTCCTTGACAAAGGGGTCAACGTGCGCGAAGAGATTCGCAAACGCGAGCCTGTCCCGCCGTTTAAGAAAAAAGTGCTCGGGCAAATTATCGCTGAAGTGTTCAAGCGTTTCAAAATTACTGAAACATCGAAAATGCTTGACCGGATGAAAGACCTCGGCTTCCAATATTCGACGAAGGCGGGCATCACGATCGGTGTCGCTGACATCGTCGTTTTGCCGGAAAAACAAGAAATTTTGGATGAAGCGCAAACGAAAGTCGATACGGTTTTGAAGCAGTTCCGCCGCGGATTGATTACCGACGAAGAGCGGTATGAGCGCGTCATTTCCATCTGGAGCGCGGCGAAAGACAAAATTCAAGACCGGCTGATGAAATCGCTCGACAAGCGCAACCCGATTTTTATGATGAGCGATTCCGGCGCTCGCGGGAACGCCTCGAACTTTACGCAGCTTGCGGGGATGCGCGGCTTGATGGCCAACCCGGCCGGCCGGATCATCGAGCTGCCGATCAAGTCGTCGTTCCGCGAAGGTTTGACGGTCTTGGAATACTTTATCTCCACACACGGCGCGCGGAAAGGGTTGGCGGATACGGCGCTCAAAACAGCCGACTCGGGTTACCTCACGCGCCGCCTCGTCGACGTGGCGCAAGACGTCATCGTCCGCGAGGAAGATTGCGGCACCGACCGCGGCATTTTGGCGCGAGCGCTGACCGACGGCACAGAAGTGGTGGTCAAGCTCGAGGAACGGCTTGTCGGCCGCTATGCGCATAAAACGGTGCGCCATCCGGAAACGGGAGAGGTGATCGTTCGCAAAGACGAGATGATCACCGAAGATATCGCCAATGAGATCGTGAAAGCCGGCATAACGGAAGTGTGGATTCGCTCCGTCTTCGCCTGCAACACGCGCCATGGCGTCTGCAAAAAATGTTATGGCCGCAACATGGCGACCGGCATGGACGTCGAAGTTGGCGAAGCGGTCGGCATCATCGCCGCTCAGTCGATCGGCGAGCCGGGCACGCAGCTGACGATGCGGACGTTCCATACAGGCGGCGTCGCCGGCGATGATATCACCCAAGGGTTGCCGCGGGTGCAAGAGCTGTTTGAAGCGCGCAATCCGAAAGGGCAAGCCGTGATTTCGGAAATCGACGGCACGGTTATTTCGATTAACGAAACGCGCGACAACCAATATGAAATCGTCGTCCAAAGCGAGGTGGAAACGCGCACGTACGTAGCGCCGTACAACGCGCGGCTGAAAGTCCAAGAAGGGCAGGGTGTCGAACGCGGCCAAGAGCTGACGGAAGGCTCGGTTGACCCGAAACAGCTGCTGCGCGTGCGCGACATCACGTCCGTCCAAGAATACTTGCTCCGCGAAGTACAAAAAGTTTACCGGATGCAAGGGGTGGAAATCAGCGATAAGCACATTGAGGTCATGGTGCGGCAAATGCTGCGCAAAGTGCGCGTCATTGATGCCGGAGACACCGACGTGCTGCCGGGCACGCTGTTGGACGTTCATCAATTTACGGACGTCAATGCCCAAGCTCTGCGCGAAGGAAAACGCCCGGCCACGGCTCGTCAAGTGCTGCTTGGCATTACCAAAGCCTCGCTGGAGACCGATTCGTTCTTGTCGGCTGCTTCGTTCCAAGAAACAACGCGCGTCTTGACGGATGCAGCCATCAAAGGAAAACGCGATGAGCTCCTTGGCTTGAAGGAAAACGTCATTATCGGAAAATTGGTCCCGGCCGGAACCGGCATGGCTCGCTATCGCAACGTAAAACCGGCCATCAAGAAAGAAACGGCCGGCGACCCGGTTTCGTCCAAATAATGTGAACGGCGCCGCCCGCTAAGGTTATCCTTAGCGGCGGCACCGACTGCAAAATGCTGTTGACAATCGCCAAAGAAAATGGTAGTCTAATAAAGGTGTTCCAACAACCTGGTACTTTGGAGGATATGTTACATGTCTTATGAAAAAGTATTACAGGCTGGGAAAATTGTGATTGGAACCAAACAAACGATAAGGGCTTTAAAGGAAGGGAAAGCGGTAGAAGTGATCGTGGCGACGGATGCCGACTCGCCGATCATCGAGCAAGTGACGACGGCCGCCAATGAGGCGAATGTGCCGGTCACGAAAGTCGATTCGATGAAAAAGCTCGGCAAAGCTTGCAAAATCCAGGTCGGCGCGGCCGCGGTGGCGATTCTTCGCTAAGCGCTTTTCTTTTGCCTTTAAACCTTTGTTTGCATAAAAGATGAACCGCCTGGATATGTGGGCTTAAAACACGCGAAAGGAGGAGCTTTTCATGCCTACAATCAACCAACTGGTCCGCAAAGGACGCGAGAAAAAAGTATTTAAGTCAAAATCCCCTGCGTTGAACAAAGGGTACAACAGCTTCAAAAAAGAACAAACGAACGTGTCGTCTCCGCAAAAGCGCGGCGTATGCACGCGTGTTGGCACAATGACGCCGAAAAAACCGAACTCGGCGCTTCGGAAGTACGCCCGTGTCCGCCTGACGAACGGCATTGAAGTAACGGCCTATATTCCGGGGATTGGCCACAACTTGCAAGAGCATAGCGTTGTGTTGATCCGCGGCGGACGTGTCAAAGACTTGCCAGGGGTGCGCTACCATATCATCCGCGGCGCGCTCGATACCGCTGGCGTAGCGAACCGGATGCAAGGTCGTTCGAAGTACGGTGCGAAAAAACCAAAAGCAGCGAAAAAATAATGAAATGAAGAGAATGTTTTCCTGAAGGGAGGAAACACTATGCCACGTAGAGGCCCTGTTGCTAAGCGTGACGTATTGCCGGATCCGATTTACAATTCCAAACTGGTTACCCGTCTGATCAATAAAATTATGGTTGACGGCAAAAAATCGAAAGCACAAAAAATTCTTTATACATCGTTTGATATGATCCGTGAACGCACGGGTAAAGATCCGATGGAAGTGTTTGAGCAAGCGTTGAAAAACGTGATGCCGGTGTTGGAAGTGCGCGCTCGCCGCGTCGGTGGGGCGAACTACCAAGTTCCGGTCGAAGTCCGTCCGGACCGCCGCATTTCCCTCGGTCTGCGTTGGCTCGTGCAATACGCCCGCCTTCGCAATGAAAAAACGATGGAAGAGCGCTTGGCAAACGAAATTATGGACGCTGCCAACAACACGGGCGCAGCGGTGAAAAAACGCGAAGACACGCACAAAATGGCCGAAGCGAACAAAGCTTTCGCCCACTACCGCTGGTAAGGACCGCCGCTTAACTTAAAAGGAATAGGTGAGAAGGCACGATCGCTGCCTGTTCACCTATCTTCCTATATATTGGAGCTTTTTTCAGCAAGGCTGTTCCGCTTTGTGAAAGAAAAGAGGGCGGCGCCATCTGTTTATACTTTATATTGAAGGAAGGAGAAAATAACCGCTATGGCACGAGAGTTCTCCTTAGAAAACACTCGCAACATCGGGATCATGGCGCACATTGACGCCGGGAAAACGACGACAACCGAGCGGATCTTGTTCTACACCGGCCGCGTTCATAAAATCGGGGAAGTGCACGAAGGCGCAGCCACGATGGACTGGATGGAGCAAGAACAAGAACGCGGGATTACGATTACGTCGGCGGCGACAACGGCGCAATGGAAAGGCCATCGCATCAACATCATTGACACGCCGGGGCACGTCGACTTTACGGTTGAGGTTGAGCGGTCGTTGCGCGTGTTGGACGGCGCGATTACCGTATTGGACGCGCAATCCGGCGTAGAGCCGCAAACGGAAACCGTTTGGCGTCAAGCAACGACTTACGGTGTTCCGCGGATTGTGTTTGTCAACAAAATGGACAAAATCGGCGCCGATTTCTTGTATGCGGTAAAAACGCTTCATGACCGCCTGCAAGCAAACGCGCATCCAGTGCAGCTGCCGATTGGCGCTGAGGACCAGTTTTCTGGCATCATCGACCTTGTCGAAATGTGCGCGTATCATTATCACGATGAGCTCGGCAAAAACATCGAGCGCATCGACATTCCGGAAGACTACCGCGATATGGCGGAAGAATATCACGCCAAGCTCATTGAAGCGGTAGCTGAGCTTGACGAAGAGCTGATGATGAAATATTTAGAAGGGGAAGAAATCACGAAAGAAGAGTTGAAAGCGGCGATCCGCAAAGCGACGATCAGCGTGGAATTCTTCCCGGTCTTCTGCGGCTCGGCCTTCAAAAACAAAGGCGTTCAGCTGCTGCTTGACGGGGTTGTCGACTACTTGCCGTCTCCGATCGACATTCCGGCGATTCGCGGTATCGTTCCGGATACGGAAGAAGAAGTGACTCGCGAAGCGCGTGACGACGCTCCATTTGCGGCGCTCGCGTTCAAAATCATGACCGACCCGTATGTTGGAAAATTGACGTTCTTCCGCGTCTATTCCGGCACGCTTGATTCCGGCTCGTACGTCATGAACTCGACGAAACGCAAACGCGAACGGATCGGCCGTCTCTTGCAAATGCACGCGAACCACCGGCAAGAAATTTCGAAAGTGTATGCCGGCGATATTGCGGCCGCAGTCGGTTTAAAAGACACGACGACCGGCGATACTCTATGTGATGAGAAAAATCTTGTCATTCTTGAATCGATGCAGTTCCCAGAGCCGGTCATTTCGGTGGCGATCGAACCAAAATCGAAAGCCGACCAAGACAAAATGAGCCAAGCGTTGCAAAAATTGCAAGAAGAAGACCCGACATTCCGCGCTCACACCGATCCGGAAACGGGACAAACGATCATCTCGGGAATGGGCGAGCTGCATCTTGACATCATCGTCGACCGGATGCGCCGTGAATTCAAAGTCGAAGCGAACGTCGGCGCGCCGCAAGTCGCTTACCGTGAAACGTTCCGCAAATCGGCGCAAGTCGAAGGGAAGTTTATCCGTCAGTCCGGTGGCCGCGGTCAATACGGTCACGTTTGGATTGAATTTTCGCCAAACGAGCGCGGCAAAGGCTTCGAATTCGAGAACGCCATCGTCGGTGGGGTCGTTCCGAAAGAATACGTGCCAGCCGTTCAAGCGGGGCTGGAAGAAGCGATGCAAAACGGCGTCTTAGCCGGCTATCCGGTTGTCGACATTAAAGCGAAACTGTTCGACGGATCGTACCACGATGTCGACTCGAGCGAAATGGCGTTCAAAATCGCCGCTTCCATGGCGCTGAAAAACGCCGCCGCGAAGTGTGATCCGGTTCTGTTGGAGCCGATCATGAAAGTGGAAGTGGTCATTCCTGAAGAGTACCTTGGTGACATCATGGGTGACATCACGTCCCGGCGCGGCCGCGTTGAGGGAATGGAAGCGCGCGGCAACGCTCAAGTCGTTCGCGCGATGGTGCCGCTGGCCGAAATGTTCGGTTATGCGACATCGCTCCGTTCGAACACGCAAGGGCGCGGAACATTCTCGATGGTGTTTGATCATTACGAAGAAGTTCCGAAAAACATCGCCGATGAAATTATCAAAAAAAATAAAGGCGAATAATTGATTTCTTTTGCTAGTTTCGCTATAAATACTTATGTAAGTAAGACTTGGGAACATTTTGTTCCCAAGCATCCTATACTTAACAACCATATCCATTATATTTTCATTTTTAAGGAGGATCTCTCATGGCTAAAGCGAAATTCGAACGCACGAAACCGCACGTCAACATCGGCACGATCGGCCACGTTGACCATGGGAAAACGACGTTGACAGCTGCCATCACGACGGTTTTGGCAAAACAAGGAAAGGCGGAAGCGAGAGCATACGACCAAATCGACGCGGCTCCGGAAGAGCGTGAGCGCGGAATCACGATCTCGACGGCGCACGTTGAGTATGAAACGGACAATCGCCACTATGCGCACGTTGACTGCCCAGGGCACGCGGACTACGTCAAAAACATGATCACGGGCGCAGCGCAAATGGACGGTGCAATCCTTGTTGTATCGGCAGCGGACGGTCCGATGCCGCAAACGCGCGAGCACATTCTTCTCTCCCGCCAAGTTGGCGTTCCGTACATCGTTGTGTTCTTGAACAAATGCGACATGGTGGACGACGAAGAATTGCTTGAGCTCGTTGAAATGGAAGTTCGCGATCTGCTCTCTGAATACGACTTCCCGGGCGATGAAGTGCCGGTCATCAAAGGTTCGGCATTAAAAGCGCTCGAAGGCGACCCGCAATGGGAAGAAAAAATTCTTGAACTGATGAACGCGGTTGACGAGTACATCCCGACGCCGCAACGTGAAGTAGACAAACCGTTCATGATGCCGATCGAGGACGTCTTCTCGATTACGGGCCGCGGTACGGTTGCGACGGGCCGTGTTGAGCGCGGTACGTTGAAAGTCGGCGATCCGGTTGAAATCATCGGTCTTTCCGATGAACCGAAATCGACGACGGTTACGGGCGTAGAAATGTTCCGCAAGCTTCTCGACCAAGCGGAAGCCGGCGACAACATCGGTGCGCTTCTCCGCGGTGTATCGCGCGATGAAGTTGAGCGCGGTCAAGTGTTGGCGAAACCAGGCTCGATCACGCCGCATACGAAATTTAAAGCGCAAGTTTACGTTTTGACGAAAGAAGAAGGCGGACGCCATACGCCGTTCTTCTCGAACTACCGTCCGCAATTCTACTTCCGTACGACGGACGTAACGGGCATCATCACGCTTCCGGAAGGCGTTGAGATGGTTATGCCTGGCGACAACGTCGAAATGACGGTCGAACTGATCGCTCCGATCGCGATCGAAGAAGGAACGAAATTCTCGATCCGTGAAGGCGGTCGCACGGTTGGCGCTGGTTCGGTATCGCAAATCATTGAATAATTGAAGCGAAAAGAGGGTGTCCGGAAACGATCGGGACACCCTCTTTCGTTTTCTTTCAAGTTGTGCGATCTTGAACGGCGGCGTTTTTTCGGTCAGCCTTTTTCTTTTGCCTGTTTGGCCAAAAGAGCGACGCCTCCAACGTTGGTTCACCCTTTTTCTTCGAGCAAGCTAGGTGCTTAGCATGAGCTCCTCCAACCTTCCCTTTCCCGAGGCGATGTTGAAAACGGCCCGGTGCCTCGGTATAATGAAGAAGTGTGGGAAAAGCGAAGAAATGGCTTGCAATCTCCCTTACATACCAGTATAATATCAAATGTTGGTCTTTGACTGCGATGAAGCGGAAGGTTGCTGACACACCCGGCCGCTTTGCCACGGCGGTGTGCAGGAAATTTCCGTGGAGAAGTCTATTTTCAAAATAGGCGAAGAAGGAGGGAAACCAAATGGCAAAAGAAAAAATTCGCATTCGTTTAAAAGCTTACGATCATCGAATTTTGGATCAGTCAGCGGAGAAAATTGTGGAAACCGCAAAACGTTCTGGGGCAAAAGTGTCGGGTCCGATTCCGCTGCCGACAGAAAGAACGGTGTATACGATCCTGCGCGCCGTTCACAAATACAAAGACTCCCGTGAACAATTCGAGATGCGGACACATAAGCGCTTGATTGACATCATCAATCCGACTCCGCAAACGGTGGATTCGTTAATGCGATTGGATTTGCCGTCCGGTGTGGACATTGAAATTAAACTTTAATGGATTGGGAGGTGTGACCAATGACGAAAGGAATCTTAGGAAGAAAAATCGGTATGACGCAAGTATTTGCGGAAAACGGCGATTTGATTCCGGTAACTGTCATCGAAGCGACGCCGAACGTCGTTTTGCAAAAGAAAACGATCGAAAACGACGGTTACGAAGCGATTCAATTAGGATTTGAAGACATTCGCGAAAAGCGCGCCAACAAACCGCAAATCGGCCATGCTGCCAAAGCAAACACGGCACCTAAGCGCTTCATTCGCGAAATCCGCGGCGCCAACGTGGATGAATACGAAGTGGGTCAAGAAGTGAAAGTGGACATTTTCAGCGAAGGCGACATCGTGGACGTCACAGGCACTTCGAAAGGGAAAGGGTTCCAAGGGGCCATCAAGCGCCACGGCCAATCGCGCGGACCAATGGCTCACGGTTCTCGCTACCATCGTCGCCCTGGTTCGATGGGGGCCATCGCGCCGAACCGCGTATTCAAAACGAAAAACTTGCCGGGCCGCATGGGTGGCGAGCGTGTGACGATCCAAAACTTGAAAATCGTCAAAGTCGATCCGGAACGCAACTTACTGCTCATTAAAGGCAATGTGCCAGGACCGAGAAAAGGCTTAGTAATTGTCAAAAGCGCTGTGAAAGCGGCGAAGAAGGCGAAATAACATCCGGCCAAGAAAGGAGGAACTACGTAATGCCAAAAGTAGCATTGTACAACCAAAACGGACAGACAGTCGGCGAAATTGAACTGAACGACGCCGTTTTTGGGATTGAGCCAAATAAACATGTGTTGTTTGAAGCAGTCATCATGCAACGCGCTTCGATGCGCCAAGGAACGCACAAAACGAAAAACCGCGCTGAAGTGAGCGGCGGCGGCCGCAAACCGTGGCGTCAAAAAGGGACAGGACGCGCCCGCCAAGGTTCGATTCGCGCTCCGCAATGGCGCGGCGGCGGCACGGTCTTCGGTCCGGTACCGCGCAGCTACAGCTACAAACTGCCGAAAAAAGTTCGCCGTTTGGCGATCAAATCGGCTTTGTCTTCGAAAGTGCTCGAAAACGACATCGTTGTCTTGGACCAATTGTCGTTGGAAGCGCCGAAAACGAAAGAAATGGTAAAAATTTTGAACAACCTCTCGGTTGACCGGAAAGCGCTCATTGTCACCGACGAATTGAACGAAACCGTGTATTTGTCGGCGCGCAACATCCCGGGCGTCAAAGTGGTGGCGGCCAGCGGCATCAATGTGCTTGATGTGCTGAACCACGACAAGCTCGTCATTACGAAGGCGGCCGTGGAGAAGGTAGAGGAGGTGCTTGCATAATGAAAGACCCTCGCGACATTATTAAGCGCCCCATCATCACGGAAAACACAATGGACTTGATCGGGCAAAAAAAATATACGTTTGAAGTCGACGTCAAAGCGAACAAAACGGAAGTAAAAGACGCCGTTGAGAAAATTTTTGGCGTCAAAGTCGAAAAAGTCAACATCATGAACTATAAAGGGAAATTTAAACGCGTCGGCCGTTACAGCGGCTATACGAACCGCCGCCGCAAAGCGATCGTGACGCTGACGCAGGACAGCAAAGAGATCGAACTGTTCGAAGTGTAACGAACTCATATTTGTGACGAAGGAGGGACATTCCGATGGCGATTAAAAAATATAAACCGACATCGAACGGCCGTCGCGGCATGACGGTGCTGGATTTCTCGGAAATTACGACAGATCAGCCAGAAAAATCGCTGCTCGCTCCGTTAAAGAAAAAAGCGGGCCGCAACAACCAAGGGAAAATCACGGTTCGCCATCAAGGCGGTGGCCATAAACGCCAATACCGGATCATCGACTTTAAACGCGACAAAGACGGAATTCCGGGACGCGTTGCTACGATCGAATACGATCCGAACCGTTCCGCCAATATCGCGCTCATCAACTATGCTGATGGCGAGAAGCGCTACATTATCGCGCCGAAAAACTTAAAAGTCGGCATGGAAATCATGTCCGGCCCGGACGCAGACATTAAAGTGGGCAATGCGCTGCCGCTTGAGAACATCCCGGTCGGTACGCTCGTCCACAACATCGAGCTGAAACCAGGCCGCGGCGGGCAATTGGTGCGCGCAGCCGGCACGTCAGCCCAAGTGCTTGGGAAAGAAGGAAAATATGTCATCGTTCGTCTTGCTTCCGGCGAAGTGCGCCTGATTTTAGGCAAATGCCGCGCTACGGTCGGCGAAGTCGGCAACGAGCAGCATGAGCTTGTCAACATCGGGAAAGCGGGCCGCGCTCGCTGGCTTGGCATTCGTCCGACAGTCCGCGGTTCGGTCATGAACCCGGTTGACCATCCGCACGGCGGTGGTGAGGGCAAAGCGCCAATCGGACGCAAATCGCCGATGACGCCGTGGGGCAAACCGACGCTTGGCTACAAAACGCGCAAAAAGAAAAACAAATCGGATAAATTCATCATCCGTCGCCGCAAGAAGTAATGAACGAGCGCAATTCAGAAGGGAGGTTCACTTATGGGTCGCAGCTTGAAAAAAGGTCCGTTTTGCGATGAACATTTGATGAAAAAGATTGAAAAATTGAATGAAACAGGGCAAAAACAAGTGATCAAAACATGGTCTCGCCGTTCGACGATCTTCCCGCAATTTGTCGGGCATACGATCGCAGTGTACGATGGCCGTAAACACGTTCCCGTTTACATCACGGAAGACATGGTCGGGCACAAGCTCGGGGAATTCGCGCCGACGCGCACGTTCCGCGGCCATGCCGGCGATGACAAGAAAACGAAACGGTAATGAGAGGAGGTTCTAGATATGCAAGCTAAAGCAGTTGCGAGAACCGTTCGCATCGCTCCTCGCAAAGCGCGCTTAGTCATTGACTTGATTCGTGGCAAAGAAGTCGGCGAAGCGTTCGCGATTTTGCGCCATACGCCAAAAGCGGCTTCTCCGATCATCGAAAAAGTATTGAAATCAGCGGTCGCCAACGCTGAGCACAACTATGACATGGACGTTACCAACTTGGTGGTTTCTCAAGCCTATGTCGATGAAGGTCCGACGCTGAAACGTTTCCGTCCGCGCGCGATGGGACGGGCAAGCGCCATCAACAAACGCACAAGCCATATTACGATCGTCGTTTCAGAAAAGAAGGAGGGATAATCCGTGGGTCAAAAGGTTCATCCGATCGGTCTGCGCATCGGCATCATTCGTGACTGGGAATCAAGATGGTATGCGGAAAAAGACTACGCCGATCTGCTGCACGAAGACTTGAAAATCCGTGAATATCTCAACAAACGCCTGCAAGATGCGGCCGTTTCCCGCGTGGAGATCGAACGGGCAGCCAACCGCGTCAACGTCACGATCCATACGGCGAAACCGGGCATGGTGATCGGGAAAGGTGGCTCTGAAGTCGAAGCGCTCCGCAAAGCGCTCGCGCAGCTGACGGGCAAGCGGGTTCATATCAACATCGTTGAAATTAAAAAGCCGGATTTGGACGCGAAACTTGTCGCTGAAAATATCGCTCGCCAATTGGAAAACCGCGTTTCGTTCCGCCGGGCGCAAAAACAAGCCATTCAACGGGCGATGCGCGCCGGGGCGAAAGGGATCAAAACGATGGTATCCGGCCGTTTAGGCGGGGCCGATATCGCTCGTTCGGAACATTACAGCGAAGGGACGGTTCCACTCCATACGTTGCGCGCTGACATTGACTATGCGACGGCAGAAGCCGACACGACGTACGGAAAAATCGGCGTCAAAGTATGGATTTATCGTGGGGAAGTCCTTCCGACTAAGAAAAAAGCCGAGGAAGGAGGAAAATAATCATGTTGATGCCAAAACGCGTCAAATATCGCCGCGAACATCGCGGACGGATGAAAGGCCGCGCGAAAGGCGGTACGGAAGTTCATTTCGGTGAATTTGGCTTGCAAGCATTGGAATCGGCCTGGATTACGAACCGGCAAATCGAAGCGGCTCGCCGGGCGATGACTCGTTACATGAGACGGGGCGGGAAAGTATGGATCCGCATTTTCCCATCCAAACCGTATACCGCCAAGCCGCTTGAAGTGCGGATGGGTTCCGGTAAAGGGGCGCCGGAAGGCTGGGTTGCCGTTGTGAAACCGGGCAAAGTAATGTTTGAAGTGGGCGGTGTTTCTGAAGAAGTGGCACGTGAAGCATTGCGTCTCGCTTCTCACAAACTTCCGATCAAATGCAAATTTGTAAAACGTGAAGAAACTGGTGGTGAAGCGTAATGAAAGCGAAAGAAATCCGTGAGTTGACCACTGCCGAAATCGAACAAAAAATTAAAGCGTTGAAGGAAGAACTGTTCAACCTTCGCTTCCAGCTGGCGACCGGCCAATTGGAAAACACGGCGCGCATCCGTCAAGTGCGCAAAGACATCGCCCGCATGAAAACGATCATTCGCGAACGTGAGCTCGCTGCCAATAAATAATGTTGTTTGAGAGGAGGTTTGCGAAATGAGCGAACGCAATCAACGCAAAGTGTACGTTGGACGGGTTGTATCGGACAAAATGGACAAAACGATCACCGTATTGGTGGAAACGTACAAAAAACATCCGCTGTACGGCAAGCGCGTGAAATATTCGAAAAAATACAAAGCGCACGATGAACATAACGAAGCGAAAGTCGGCGACATCGTCAAAATCATGGAGACTCGCCCGCTGTCGGCCACGAAACGCTTCCGTTTGGTCGAAATCGTTGAGAAAGCCGTTGTTCTCTAATGGTTCTTCGCTTAGTTCGGAGAGATAATTCCGAAAGGAGGTTTCGTCGATGATTCAACAAGAATCTCGCTTGAAAGTAGCTGATAACTCTGGCGCACGCGAAGTGCTCGTCATTAAAGTGCTTGGAGGCTCGGGCCGCCGCTATGCGAACATCGGCGACATCGTGGTCGCTACGGTTAAAGATGCGACACCAGGTGGCGTTGTTAAAAAAGGTCAAGTCGTGAAAGCGGTCGTTGTTCGCACGAAACGCGGAGTGCGCCGTCCGGATGGCTCTTACATCCGTTTTGACGAAAACGCCTGCGTCATCATCCGCGATGACAAAAGCCCGCGCGGCACGCGGATTTTCGGACCGGTTGCCCGCGAACTGCGCGACAAAGACTTCATGAAAATCATTTCGTTGGCCCCGGAAGTTATCTAACGGAACGGAACAGCGTTTCAAGGAGGTGCGAATGCGATGCATGTAAAAAAAGGTGATAAAGTGCAAGTGATCTCCGGAAAAGACAAAGGCAAACAAGGCGTCATCCTCGCGGCATTTCCGAAGAAAAACCGCGTCATCGTCGAAGGCGTCAACATCGTGAAAAAGCACGCGAAACCATCGCAAGCCAACCCGCAAGGCGGCATTATCGAAAAAGAAGCGCCGATCCATGTTTCCAAAGTGATGCCGCTCGATCCGAAAACAGGCGAACCGACGCGCATTGGCTATAAAGTGGTTGACGGCAAAAAAGTGCGCTACGCGAAAAAATCCGGAGAGATTTTAGATAAATAACCGTGACGCAGGAAAGGAGGTACTTTTATGAACCGCCTGAAAGAGAAGTATGTAAATGAAGTCGTTCCTGCTCTCATGAGCAAGTTCAACTATAAATCGATCATGCAAGTGCCAAAAATCGAAAAAATCGTCATCAACATGGGCGTCGGCGACGCGGTGCAAAATCCGAAAGCGTTAGACAGCGCCGTTGAAGAGCTGACATTGATCTCCGGCCAACGTCCAGTAGTGACACGCGCGAAAAAATCGATCGCTGGCTTCCGCCTGCGCCAAGGAATGGCGATCGGGGCGAAAGTGACGCTGCGCGGCGAACGGATGTATGAGTTTCTCGATAAGTTGATTTCGGTCTCGCTTCCGCGCGTGCGCGACTTCCGCGGCGTATCGAAAAAATCGTTTGACGGCCGCGGCAACTATACGCTCGGCATTAAAGAACAGCTCATTTTCCCAGAGATCGACTACGATAAAGTGAACAAAGTGCGCGGCATGGACATCGTGATCGTCACAACGGCCAACACCGACGAAGAAGCGCGCGAATTGCTGGCATTGCTCGGCATGCCATTCCAAAAATAATCCCATAGCACAAGGGAGGCGAAATCGTGGCTAAAAAATCGATGATCGCGAAACAAAAACGGACGCCGAAGTTTAAAGTAAGAGCGTACACCCGCTGCGAGCGCTGCGGCCGCCCGCACTCGGTTTACCGCAAATTTAAACTGTGCCGTATTTGTTTCCGTGAACTCGCATATAAAGGTCAACTTCCAGGCATTAAGAAAGCCAGCTGGTAATCACCCATTGATTGGGAAGGAGGTAAAACAAATGGTGATGACAGATCCAATTGCTGATATGCTGACTCGCATCCGCAATGCGAACATGGTGCGTCACGAAAAACTCGAAGTCCCGGCTTCGAAAATCAAGCGGGAAATCGCCGAAATCTTAAAGCGCGAAGGGTTTATTCGTGATTATGAATATATCGAAGACAACAAACAAGGGATTCTCCGCATTTTTCTGAAATACGGCCCGAACAACGAACGTGTCATTACCGGGCTGAAACGCATCAGCAAGCCAGGATTGCGCGTGTATGTCAAAGCCCATGAAGTGCCGCGCGTCTTAAACGGCTTAGGAATCGCCATTCTTTCGACATCGCAAGGCATTTTAACGGACAAAGAAGCACGGCAAAAAGGCACGGGCGGCGAAGTGATCGCCTACGTTTGGTAATTTATCTGCTCAAGAATGGAGGTGTTTTTGACATGTCACGTGTCGGCAAAAAACCAATTGAAATTCCGGCCGGTGTTACGGTTACGATCAACGGCAATACGGTCACGGTGAAAGGGCCAAAAGGGGAACTGACCCGCACGTTCCACCCGGATATGACGATCACCGTTGAGGGCAACGTGATGACGGTGACGCGTCCAAGCGATGAAAAACAACATCGTGCGCTGCACGGCACAACGCGCAGCCTGCTCGCCAACATGGTCGAAGGCGTTTCGAAAGGCTACGAAAAAGCGCTCGAACTCGTTGGGGTCGGATACCGGGCGTCGAAACAAGGGAAAAAGCTGGTGTTGAGCGTCGGTTATTCTCATCCGGTCGAAATTGAGCCGGAAGAAGGGCTTGAAATTGAAGTGCCGTCCCAAACGAAAATCATCGTCAAAGGCGCAGACAAACAGCGCGTCGGCGAGCTGGCGGCCAACATTCGCGCCGTACGTCCGCCGGAGCCGTATAAAGGCAAAGGCATTCGCTACGAAGGCGAACTGGTGCGCTTAAAAGAAGGCAAAACGGGTAAATAACGCGGCATAGCGAAGCGAAAGGAGTGACATTCGATGATCACGAAAGTGGATCGAAACGCGGTTCGGAAAAAAAGACACGCACGCATCCGCAAAAAAATCTTTGGCACGGCTGAACGTCCGCGGTTGAGCGTGTTCCGTTCGAACAAACACATTTACGCGCAAGTGATCGACGATACGAAATCGGCAACGATCGTCAGCGCCTCGACATTGGATAAAGAATTCACTTTGGATTCGACAAACAACATTGAAGCGGCGAAGAAAGTCGGCGAACTCGTCGCCAAGCGGGCGTTGGAAAAAGGCATTAAACAAGTCGTCTTTGACCGCGGCGGGTATTTGTACCACGGCCGAGTGAAAGCATTAGCGGATGCCGCCCGTGAAACTGGTCTAGAATTCTAATTACAAAGGAGGGACAACGATGCGTCGTATCGACCCAAACAAACTTGAATTGGAAGAACGTGTAGTCGCAGTCAACCGTGTAGCAAAAGTCGTGAAAGGCGGACGCCGCCTGCGCTTCTCTGCCTTGGTTGTCGTCGGCGACAAAAACGGCCATGTCGGCTTTGGCACTGGGAAAGCGCAAGAAGTTCCGGAAGCGATCCGCAAAGCGATTGAAGATGCGAAGAAAAACTTAATTGAAGTGCCGATCGTTGGCACGACGATTCCACACGAAGTGATCGGCCACTTTGGCGCTGGAGAAATCATTTTAAAACCGGCTTCCGAAGGTACGGGAGTCATCGCCGGCGGTCCGGCGCGCGCCGTTTTGGAGCTGGCAGGCATCAGCGACATTTTGTCGAAGTCCATTGGTTCGAACACACCGGTCAACATGGTGCGTGCCACGTTTGACGGCTTAAAACAATTGAAACGCGCCGAAGACGTCGCAAAATTGCGCGGCAAAACAGTCGAGGAACTGTTAGGATAAGGGGGGAACGATCATGGCAAAAAAACTGGCGATTACCCTCACACGCAGCGTGATTGGCCGTCCGGAAGATCAACGCGTCACCGTTCGAACGCTCGGTTTGCGGAAAATGCATCAGACTGTCGTTCATAACGATAATCCTGCCATTCGCGGGATGATTAACAAAGTCGCTCACCTTGTCAACGTGAAAGAAATCGAAGAATAATGAGGTCATAAGGAGGTGCTTTGCGATGAAACTTCATGAATTGCAACCAGCGCCGGGTTCCCGCAAAAAAGCGGTTCGCGTCGGCCGCGGGATCGGTTCGGGCAACGGCAAAACGTCTGGTCGTGGTCAAAAAGGTCAAAATGCTCGTTCTGGCGGGGGTGTGCGCCTCGGTTTTGAAGGAGGACAAACGCCGCTGTTCCGCCGCTTGCCGAAACGCGGGTTTACGAACATCCATCGGAAAGAATATGCGGTCGTAAACTTAGACAAATTGAACCGCTTTGAAGACGGAACGGAAGTCACGCCGGAGCTGCTTCTTGAAACGGGCGTCATCAGCAAGCTCAAATCGGGCGTGAAAGTTTTAGGCAAAGGCCAAATCGAGAAAAAGCTGACGGTCAAAGCGCACAAGTTCTCGGCGTCGGCAAAAGCAGCCATTGAGGCGGCTGGCGGTAAAACTGAGGTGATTTAATGTTTCGGACAATCTCCAACTTTATGCGCGTCAGTGACATTCGAAACAAAATTATCTTTACTCTTCTTATGTTGATCGTGTTCCGCATCGGCACGTTCATTCCGGTTCCGAACGTGAACGCGGATGTATTAAAACTGCAAGATGAACTGAATGCATTCGGCGTCCTGAACATTTTCGGCGGCGGGGCGCTGCGGAATTTTTCAATCTTTGCCATGGGGGTTATGCCCTACATTACGGCGTCGATTATCGTCCAACTGCTGCAAATGGACGTCGTTCCGAAGTTTACGGAATGGTCCAAGCAAGGCGAGGTTGGCCGGCGTAAATTAGCTCAGTTTACCCGCTATTTTACGATTGTGCTCGGGTTCATCCAAGCCCTCGGCATGTCGTACGGCTTTAACAATTTGGCCAACGGGATGCTCATTCAAAATCCGGGCATTGGCACGTATTTGCTCATTGCGGTCGTCTTGACCGCGGGCACCGCCTTTTTGATGTGGCTCGGTGAGCAAATCACGGCCAAAGGAGTCGGAAACGGGATTTCGATCATCATTTTCGCCGGGATCGTTTCCGGCATTCCGACGGTGTTGAACCAAATTTACGCCCAACAGTTTGAAAATGTTGGCGATGACTTGTTTTTGCGCATCGTCCGGCTGCTGCTTGTTGCGTTGGCGATCATCGCCGTGATCGTTGGCGTCATTTACATCCAGCAGGCGTTCCGGAAAATTCCGATTCAATACGCGAAGCGGTTGGAAGGGCGAAGCCCAGTGGGCGGCCACTCGACCCATCTGCCGCTGAAAGTGAACCCGGCCGGGGTCATTCCGGTCATTTTCGCGGTGTCGTTTTTGATTGCGCCGCCGACGATTGCATCGTTTTTTGGCACGAATGACGTAACATTATGGATTCGCCGAACGTTTGACTATACCCATCCGGTTGGCATGACTCTCTACGTCGCGCTCATCATCGCTTTTACGTACTTTTATGCGTTCGTTCAAGTCAACCCGGAGCAGATGGCGGACAATCTGAAAAAGCAAGGCGGCTATATTCCAGGTATTCGCCCAGGGAAAAGCACGCAAGAATATGTGACAAAAATTTTGTATCGGTTGACATTGGTCGGTTCAATCTTTTTGGCGGTGATCGCGATCTTGCCGGTGTTCTTCGTAAACTTTGCCAACTTGCCGCCCTCTGCCCGCATTGGCGGCACGAGCTTGCTCATTGTCGTCGGTGTGGCTTTGGAGACGATGAAACAGCTCGAGAGCCAGCTAGTCAAACGCCACTACCGCGGATTCATCAAATAAGGCAAGAGCGGACGTCCCTTGCCGTTTAGGGGGAGTTAGGGTGAATTTAGTGCTGATGGGGCTGCCAGGTGCCGGAAAAGGCACGCAGGCTGAGAAGATTGTCGAAGCGTACGGAATCCCGCACATTTCCACGGGAGATATGTTCCGGGCAGCGATCAAAGAAGGCACTCCGTTAGGGAAGCAGGCCAAACAATACATCGATCGCGGTGATCTCGTTCCTGACGAAGTGACGATCGGCATCGTCCGCGAGCGGTTGAGCAAGGCGGATTGCCAAAACGGATTTTTGCTCGATGGCTTTCCGCGTACGGTCGCCCAAGCCGAAGCGCTCGAAACGATGCTTTCGGAAATCGGCCGCCAACTCGATTATGTCATTCACATTGATGTCCGCCGCGAAGTGTTGCTCGAGCGTCTGACCGGCAGACGAATTTGCCGCAATTGCGGAGCGACGTACCATCTCGTTTTTCATCCGCCCGCGGTGCCGGGGGTGTGCGATAAATGCGGCGGCGAGTTATACCAGCGCGCCGATGACAATGAAGCGACGGTAGCCAATCGGCTTGAGGTCAATCAAAAGCAAATGAAGCCGCTGCTCGATTTTTATGAGCAAAAAGGCTATTTGCGCCATATTAACGGCGAACAGGACATGGAAAAGGTGTTTGCTGATATTCGGGAATTGCTCGGGGGATTGTCTGCATGATCCGCTGCAAAACCGCGCAGGAAATCGCGCTGATGCGCGAGGCGGGAAAAATCGTGGCCCTTGTCTTGGAAACGTTGAGAAAGGAAATCCGTCCCGGGATGACGACAAAGGAATTGGACGCCATTGCGGAGGAAACGATTCGTTCCCATGGCGCCATTCCGTCGTTTAAAGGATATCAAGGGTTTCCGGGCAGCATTTGCGCTTCGGTGAATGAAGAGCTTGTGCACGGCATTCCCGGCGAGCGAGTGCTAAAGGAAGGCGATATTATCACTGTTGACGTTGGGGCCCAATATCAAGGGTATCATGCCGACTCCGCTTGGACGTATCCTGTCGGGAAAATCGATGCCGAGACGAAGCGGCTGCTCGATGTGACGGAGCAGGCGCTCTACATCGGGCTCGCTGAGGCGAAGCCCGGGGCGCGGTTGACGAATATCTCCCACGCGATTCAAATGTACGTGGAAGCGAATCACTTTTCCGTCGTCCGGGAGTATGTGGGGCACGGAATTGGTCAACACTTACATGAAGACCCACAAATCCCACATTATGGGCCACCAAACAAAGGACCGGTGTTGCGGCCGGGAATGACCTTATGTATCGAACCGATGGTCAACGCCGGCAGCCGTCATGTGAAAACACTAGCGGATGACTGGACCGTTGTCACCGCGGATGGGAAACGGTGTGCCCATTTCGAGCATACCATTGTGATCACAGACGCTGGCTATGAAATTTTAACCGTTTCGTAAAAGCTCCCAGTCGCGAGGAGCGAATGAAAAGATCGCCCGCTCAATGTCCGTTCGGTTTTGCGCAACACCATGTTACTCATTCGTAAGGAGGGGGAGCCGCCCTATGGCTAAGGACGATGTAATCGAAGTGGAAGGCACCGTCATTGAAACATTGCCAAATGCGATGTTTCGTGTAGAATTAGAAAATGGGCATACGGTGTTGGCCCATGTGTCCGGCAAAATCCGCATGCACTTTATCCGCATTTTGCCCGGAGACCGGGTGACGGTGGAGTTGTCGCCGTATGATTTGACGCGGGGACGAATTACGTATCGGTATAAATAAAAGACGCACTCCGTTTCATTTAAGGAGGGAAACAACATGAAAGTAAGACCGTCCGTCAAGCCGATTTGCGAAAAATGCAAAGTCATTCGCAGACGCGGCAAAGTGATGATCATTTGCGAAAATCCAAAGCATAAACAACGCCAAGGGTAATTTTCAAGGAGGTGCACAACGATGGCACGTATTGCAGGTGTTGACATTCCGCGCGACAAACGAGTCGTCATTTCGTTGACATACATTTACGGAATTGGAAAATCGACCGCACAAAAAATCTTAAAAGAAGCGGGTGTATCGGAAGACACGCGCGTTCGTGACCTGACGGAAGAGGAGCTTGGCCGCATTCGCGAAATCGTCGGCCGCCTGAAAGTGGAAGGCGATTTGCGTCGGGAAGTATCGCTCAACATCAAACGGTTGATGGAAATTGGCTGCTATCGTGGTCTTCGCCATCGCCGCGGCTTGCCGGTTCGCGGACAAAACACGAAAAACAATGCCCGCACGCGCAAAGGTCCGCGCCGTACGGTAGCGAACAAGAAAAAATAATCACGCAAAGGAGGTCATTTGACGAATGGCACGCAGAACAAACACGCGCAAACGTCGGGTAAGAAAAAACATTGATACAGGCATCGCTCATATCCGTTCGACATTCAATAACACGATCGTGACGATCACGGATGTTCACGGCAACGCCATCGCTTGGGCGAGCGCCGGTTCGCTCGGATTCAAAGGTTCGCGCAAATCGACGCCGTTTGCGGCACAAATGGCAGCTGAAGCGGCAGCGAAAGCGTCGATGGAACATGGCATGAAAACGGTCGAAGTGAACGTCAAAGGTCCAGGGGCTGGCCGTGAAGCAGCGATCCGCGCTTTGCAAGCGGCTGGATTGGAAATTACGGCGATCAAAGACGTCACTCCAATCCCGCACAATGGATGCCGTCCGCCAAAACGTCGCCGCGTGTAACGCTTCGTATAGAATTTGCCCCATTGTCAATAATGGGATATGATAAAGACCATGGCAAAAAGAAAGATTCATGGGGGAATGTTGTTAGGCGTGTACCGTTTGGTCGGGGTCTCGACGTTTTGAAGGAGGGTATAATAATCGATGATTGAAATTGAGAAGCCGAAAATTGAAACGGTCGAGCTGAGCGAAGATGCCACCTACGGCAAATTCGTCGTCGAACCGCTTGAGCGCGGATATGGTACAACTTTAGGAAACTCCTTGCGTCGTATCCTATTGTCTTCACTCCCTGGTGCGGCTGTAACATCGGTGCAAATTGACGG
The DNA here is from genome assembly GCF_001587475.1 of Geobacillus sp. B4113_201601. Lineage (NCBI taxonomy): Bacteria > Bacillati > Bacillota > Bacilli > Caryophanales > Anoxybacillaceae > Geobacillus > Geobacillus sp. B4113_201601. The sequence continues at coordinate 12,007 of NZ_LQYX01000012.1, read as the reverse complement.
CGTTCTGCATGAGTTTTCAACGATCGAAGGCGTCGTCGAAGATGTGACGGCCATCATTTTAAATATTAAAAAGCTGGCGTTGAAAATTTATTCGGATGAGGAAAAAACGTTAGAAATCGATGTGCAGGGTGAAGGAGTTGTCACAGCTGCCGATATTACTCATGACAGCGATGTCGAAATTTTAAACCCAGACCTTCATATTGCGACGCTGGCGGAAGGCGGCCGCCTGCGCATGCGCATGACCGCCAAACGGGGGCGCGGCTATGTCCCGGCTGAGGCGAACAAGCGCGAAGACCAGCCGATTGGCGTCATTCCGATCGACTCCATTTATACACCGGTCTCCCGCGTTTCTTATCACGTGGAGAATACGAGGGTCGGTCAAGTGACGGATTATGACAAACTGACCATCGATGTGTGGACGGATGGAAGCATCGGACCGAAAGAAGCCATTTCGCTCGGGGCCAAAATTTTGACTGAGCACTTGAACATCTTTGTCGGCCTGACCGATGAAGCGCAAAATGCCGAAATCATGGTCGAAAAAGAAGATGATCAAAAAGAAAAAGTGCTGGAAATGACGATCGAGGAGCTTGATCTTTCGGTTCGCTCCTACAACTGCCTGAAACGGGCCGGCATCAACACCGTTCAGGAGCTCACGCAAAAAACGGAAGAAGATATGATGAAAGTGCGGAACCTTGGCCGCAAATCGCTTGAGGAGGTCAAAGCGAAGCTCGCTGAGCTGGGTCTCAGCTTGCGCAAAGACGATTAAGAGCCGCCCTTTGGCGAAAGCGGCGCCGTGCTTTGGCCATATCTTTTGCGGTGCGGCCGGTGCGATCAGCAGCAAAGAACTGCATCACTCTAAAAGGGAGGGACATTTGATGTCGTACAGAAAGTTAGGACGCACGACCTCGCAACGGAAAGCGTTGCTTCGTGATTTAACCACTGACCTGATCATCAATGAACGCATCGAAACGACGGAAGCGCGGGCCAAAGAATTGCGCTCGGTGATGGAAAAAATGATTACGCTTGGCAAACGCGGCGATTTGCATGCCCGTCGCCAAGCAGCGGCGTTCATCCGCAAGGAAGTCGCCAACAGCGAAACGGGCCAAGATGCGTTGCAAAAGCTGTTCAGCGACATTGCGCCGCGCTACCAAGATCGCCAAGGCGGCTATACGCGCATTTTGAAACTTGGTCCTCGCCGCGGTGACGGGGCGCCGATGGTGATTATTGAACTCGTGTAACGGTTTCATTCAACAAGGGCGAGACAGTTTCGTTTGAACTGGATCTATGCCCTTTTTTTGTTTACCATATCTTAAAAGCCGCATCGGCAAACGCGGCGGGAGCAAGGGGAAACGATCATGGCCGAACCGATCTTGTCGCTGGAAGAAGTATGTTTTCGTTATCCAAATCAGTCGGAGTATGCGGTTCAACACGTCAGCTTTCAAGCCGAACGCGGGGAATGGCTGGCGATCGTCGGCCATAATGGATCCGGCAAGTCCACGATCGCTCGTCTGCTGATCGGCTTGCTTCGGCCGGAGCGGGGCGTGATTCGTCTGTTTGGCCGCCCACTGGATGAAACGACGGTGTGGGATGTGCGCCGTCGCGTAGGCATGGTGTTTCAAAATCCAGACAATCAGTTTGTCGGCACGACGGTCGAGGACGACATCGCTTTTGGCTTGGAAAACAACGGCATTCCGCGTGCTGAGATGGCTTGGCGCATCGATGAAGCGGTCCGTCAAGTGCATATGGAGCCGTTCCTTCAACATGAGCCGCATCGGCTTTCCGGCGGGCAAAAACAGCGCGTCGCCATCGCCGGCATTTTGGCGCTTCGCCCCGATATGATCATCTTGGATGAAGCGACATCCATGCTGGATCCTCGAGGGCGCGATGAAGTGTTGGAGACGGTGCGCCGCCTGAACCGCCAGCATCGCATCACCGTCTTGTCGATCACCCATGATCTTGAAGAAGCGGCCAAGGCCGATCGCCTGATCGTCATGAACAAAGGGGAAGTGATGGCGGAAGGGACGCCTGAGCAAATCTTTCGGCTCGGCAGCAAATTGGAACGCATCGGTCTTGATTTGCCGTTTGCGGTAAAAATGGGCAGCCGCTTGCGGGAACAAGGGCTGCCGCTGAGGCTAGGGTATTTTACCATGGAGGAGTTGGTCGAGGAGCTATGGACATTGTATTCGAAAACGTAGAGCACATATACAATGCCCGCTCTCCGCTTGCCCGCCGCGCCCTATATCACGTCAACGTCACGATTCGAAGCGGAGCGTATGTCGCCATCGTCGGCCATACCGGTTCGGGCAAATCGACGCTCCTTCAGCACTTGAACGGCCTCTTGCAGCCGACAAGCGGCACGGTGAAAATTGGCGAAGAGACGATCACAAGCGGCAAACGGCCCAAGCAGCTCAAACCGCTCCGCAAAAAGGTCGGGATCGTGTTTCAATTCCCGGAGCACCAACTGTTTGAAGAGACGGTTGAAAAAGATATTTGCTTTGGTCCGCTGAATTTCGGCGTTCCCGAGGAAGAAGCCAAGCGGAAAGCAAGGGAGCTCATCCGGTTGGTCGGGTTGGACGATGAAACGCTTGCCAAATCGCCGTTTGACTTAAGCGGTGGACAGATGCGGCGCGTCGCCATCGCCGGCGTGCTCGCGCTTGAGCCGGAAGTGCTGGTGCTCGACGAGCCGACCGCCGGGTTGGATCCGCGGGGGCGGAGGGAGATTATGGAGATGTTTTACCGTCTCCATCGCGAAAAGCGGCTAACGACCGTATTGGTAACGCATAGTATGGAAGATGCGGCTCGGTATGCCGATGAGCTGATCGTGATGCACGAAGGAACGGTGTGGGGCCAAGGGACCCCGGAGGAAGTATTTCGCGACGCCGAGCGGCTGGCGGCCATCGGTTTAAGCGTGCCGGAGACCGTCAAGTTGAAACGGGCGTTGGAAAGGCGGTTTGGCGTCACCATTCCGTCGCCATGTTTAACGATCGAACAGGCGGCCGAAGCGATTCGCGACTGGTTTTCTAGGGTGAGCGCTCATGAGTAATCATTTGATTATCGGGCAATACGTGCCCGGACAATCGATCATTCATCGCCTTGATCCGCGCGCCAAGCTGCTCATTGTGTTCGCCTATGTCTTGATTGTGTTTTTGGCCAATAATGCTGCGACCTATGCCCTGTTGTCCGTGTTTGCGTTCTTGTTCGCCGCCCTGTCGCGCATCCCGTTTTCCTATATCATGCGTGGGTTGAGGCCGGTGATATGGGTGGTGCTGTTTACCTTCGTTTTGCATGTATGGATGACAAAAGAAGGGGATGTGCTCTATCGAATCGGTGTGTTGACGATTTATGAGGAAGGCGTTCGGCAAGGCATCTTTATTTCGCTCCGGTTTTTGCTGCTTGTGCTGATGACGACGATGCTGACGCTGACGACGACGCCGATTGAGGTGACCGACGGCGTCGAGAGTTTGCTCGGGCCGCTCAAAAAGATGCGCGTCCCCGTCCATGAGCTCGCCTTGATGATGGCCATTTCGCTCCGTTTTATTCCGACCCTTATGGAAGAGACGGAAAAAATCATGAAGGCGCAGGCGGCCCGCGGGGTCGACTTCTCCGGCGGTCGCTTTTCCGAGCGGATGAAAGCGATCGTCTCGCTGCTCGTTCCCTTGTTTATCAGCTCATTCAAACGAGCTGATGAGCTGGCGACAGCCATGGAGGCGCGCGGCTATCGCGGCGGGGAAGGACGGACGAAATTTCGCCAGCTCGCTTGGAAACGGACGGATACGGTCTGTTTCGCGGCGGTTGTGCTGCTTGCCATTCTGCTTTGTCTACTACGCTCATAGCGGAGGAAAGCCATGGTGCGAAGGATAAAATGTGTGATCGCGTATGACGGCACCCATTTTTTTGGCTACCAAATTCAGCCGGGAAAACGGACGGTGCAAGGCGAACTGGAACGCGTGCTCAAGCGAATGCACAAGGGAAAGGAAGTGCGCGTGGCAGCTTCCGGACGAACCGATGCCGGTGTTCATGCTTACGGGCAAGTCATCCACTTTGACACGCCGCTTTCCCTTTCTCCTGAGCAATGGAAAAAAGCGTTGAACGCCCAGCTGCCCGATGATATTGTCGTTCGTTCAGCTGCTGAGACCGATTCCGCCTTCCACGCCCGATTTTCCGCCAAAGCGAAAGAGTATCGCTATAACGTATGGACCGCGGCCGAGCGCGACGTCTTTCGCCGCCATTACTGCGCATGGCACCCGTATCCGCTCCACATAGACGCCATGAATGAGGCGCTCGTCCCGCTGAAGGGGACACACGATTTTACGGGCTTTTGTTCGGCCAAAACAGCGATGGAGGACCGTGTGCGCACCATTTACCATGCCGAAGTGGAAGCGGACGGCCCAATGCTTCAATTTCGTTTGATCGGCAGCGGTTTTTTATATAATATGGTGCGCATTATCGTCGGCACGGTGCTTGAGGTCGGCCAAGGGAAACGTTCGCCGTCTGACATCGAATGGCTGCTTGCCGCTAAGGACCGCCGGCTTGCTGGTCCGACGGCGCCGGCGCAGGGACTGTACTTGTGGCGCGTATACTACGGAGACGAACATTTCGATCAGTAGCTTGAGGTCGCCTCTTCCGCTCCGCCAAGAGCGCTGCGACAAGGGCGCTTCGGCTCCGGGAGCTTTTCCGTGGCCCGAGAGCTTAAGGAATAAGCGCCGGAGGCAACTTGATTTTCCACCTCCATCGCCACGAGAGGAACGATGACAACGAATCCTCGTGTAACATCTTCTTGACATCGGCGTTCCAGCAGGCTATTATATCATATGGCATGTATTTTCCACGATTAGCCCCGGACAGCAAATCGTGTTGAAATAAAGAGCTAACCTTATTCGTTCACTTTTTATGATTTAGGAGGGAAAGGCATTGCGTACGACTTACATGGCAAAACCGAAGGAAGTAGAGCGTAAATGGTACGTTGTCGACGCAGCTGGCAAGACGTTAGGTCGTTTGGCCAGCGAAGTAGCGGCGCTGTTGCGCGGCAAGCATAAACCGATCTTCACTCCGCATGTCGATTGCGGGGATCACGTCATCGTGATCAATGCGGACAAAGTCGAGCTGACAGGGAAAAAACTAACGAAAAAGCTGTATTATCGCCACAGCTTGTATCCGGGCGGTTTGAAAGTGAGAACCGCGCTTGAAATGCGCACAAATTACCCGGAACAAATGATTGAACGGGCGGTGCGTGGCATGCTTCCAAAAGGCAGCCTTGGCCGTCAAATGTTCAAAAAACTGCACGTGTACCGCGGAAGCGAACATCCGCATCAAGCGCAAAAACCGGAAGTATACGAACTTCGCGGATAATTGATAAGGGAGGGTATTGGTGTTGGCACAAGTACAATATTACGGCACAGGTCGTCGCAAAAGCTCGGTTGCCCGCGTCCGCCTTGTTCCGGGCGATGGACGCATCATCGTCAATAAAAGAGATATTCGCGAATATATTCCGTCGGAAGCGCTCATCGAAATGGTGAAACAGCCGCTTGTGTTGACGGAAACGCTCGGCAGCTATGACGTTTTGGTCAATGTTCAAGGCGGCGGATTTGCTGGCCAAGCGGGCGCCATTCGCCACGGCATCGCTCGCGCCCTGCTTGAAGTGGATCCGGAATTCCGCGCGGTGCTGAAGCGCGCTGGCTTGCTGACGCGCGATGCCCGCGTCAAAGAGCGGAAAAAATACGGGCTCAAAGGCGCCCGCCGCGCTCCGCAGTTCTCGAAGCGCTAAAACAAGCCTTTCGGTTCGGGCTCCCAATCGTTATCGATTGGGGGCCTTTTTCAGTTGCCACACGGCCCGATTTTATTCATTGATCAAAAAGGTTGGTGATTTAAGGAAAAATACTGCTGAGTTCCACCCATTTCTCAATGAGAGAAACCTCACACAATCAGCTTTCTTTTCTGAATGAAAATGCCTCCAATTAGTGTGACAGCGCCTTTTCACCGGCCTTCAAAGGAAACCACCGTTTTTCACCAGCCATCTACAGGTTGTGCCCAACACCCTTGTGCTTAGCGTCGGGGTGTTTTTGTTGTCGTTTCTGGCTGGGTTTTTTGCTGATTTCTGCCTTTTGTCCGCACGTATGAATGCGCCTGATCGTTAAACACTACATCGTAAAGGAGCGTGAAAGACGATGGCCGTCATCACTTCATTGGCGGAGAAAAGGCAGGAAAAGCAATTGCGCTACGAACGGAACATGCTGCGCGAATTATCGTTGGAGAAGCTGCGGGCGAAAGTGCTTGAGCACTTTCTTTCCTTCTATACAACCTATCGGGTGTTTCCGTCCGTTGTCGAGGAAGGTTGCATCGACTTGGCCATTGAAGCCTACTTGCTCGGCGCCCGTTACAGCCGGTTTGGCTATTACGGAGAGAAGGCGGACAGCGTGCGCCGGCGCTGTGTTCAGGAAGAGAAGTACTTAGTCGACACTTTGTTTGATTTTCTTTGTTTCTGGGGCGGCATCGACGAAGACCTCGTGAGCCAGTCGCTCTACTATGCGTGTGAACACTATATTGGCGGTTGGTGGATGGAAGGATTTGAACGGGGAAAAAAACGGCGCCGGTTAAAACTTCGCTAAACGAGTTCTATTCCCGCGCCTTGTCCCATATAAGATAGAGAAGGGAAACGCGCGGGAGGAGAAACAATGAACAAAAAGTGGAAGTGGCTGGCCATTTTGGCTGTCGTCACGATCACAGCGCTTTTTCTATTTCTATCTCTATTTTCCGATTTGACCTCAACAAAGCCATGGAATCTCCCGCTCTCCGGGAGAATCATCGTATTGGACCCCGGCCACGGCGGACCGGATGGCGGCGCCGTTGGCGGCGAAGTGCTGGAAAAAGAAATTGCCTTGAGCGTCGCGAAAAAACTGCGCGACTATTTGCAACAGCAAGGGGCGCTCGTTCTCATGACGCGCGAAACAGACCGCGACTTGGCCAGCCCGTCAACGCGCGGTTACAGCCGGCGCAAAACGGAGGACTTGCGTGAGCGCACCGCTTTGATCAACCAAGCGGAGGCCGATCTATTCATCAGCATCCATCTCAATGCCATTCCCTCCCCCCGCTGGCGAGGAGCGCAGACGTTTTATTACGGTTCATTGATTGAAAATGAACGCTTGGCCAAGTTCATCCAAGCTGAACTACGGCGCAATTTGGAAAATACCGATCGATCGGCGAAGATGATCGATACGGTTTATTTGTTAAAGCACGCCAAGATTCCAGGGGCGCTTGTTGAGGTCGGCTTTTTATCGAACCCAGACGAACGGGAGCTGCTCGCCTCGGACCATTATCAAACAAAGTTGGCCGCCTCGATTTACAAAGGGGTGCTGCGCTATTTTTCAAATGAACCGACTCCCCGTGAATAGCGGGGAGTTGTGCTTTTTGCCACGTTGGCGAAAAAAAGCTGATGCCCTAGCCCGATTTGGTCATAAGTCGTCCGCTAGCGAGAAGGTTTGAAGCCGATCGTGATGTTTTCGCGGAATCGAGCGGCAACATGGCAGCCGCCTGCCCGTTTATGATATGATGCGTATAGAAGCAACCATCGATTGTGAAAAGGTTGGTGAAGACGATGCTGACAGCAAATGACGTGCGAGCCATTCTTGAAAAAATGAAAGATCCGTTCTTAAATAAAACCTTTCAAGAAACGAATGCCATTCAAGAAATTAAAATCAAGGAAGAGAAAAACCATGTCAGCGTGAAAATTGCCCTCGCCAAAACAGGAACGCCTGAGCAGCTCCGCTTGCAGATGGAGATCGTTCAGCAGTTGAAAAACGCGGGGGCAGCGACTGTTGGGCTGCGGTTTGCTGAATTGCCGCGCGAAACAGTTGAAAAATATCGTCAGCACAAGCCGAAAACGACGTATATTGCCATTGCCAGCGGCAAAGGAGGAGTCGGCAAATCGACCGTCTCTGTCAATTTGGCCATTGCCCTCGCTCGCCTCGGCAAAAAAGTGGGGCTAATTGACGCCGATATTTATGGATTTAGTGTGCCTGACATGATGGGAATTACCGAGCGCCCGACAGTAAGGGGCGATAAGATTATCCCCGTGGAACGGTTTGGGGTAAAAGTCATTTCGATGGCCTTTTTCGTTGAGGACAACGCCCCGGTGATTTGGCGCGGACCGATGCTGGGGAAAATGCTCAACAACTTTTTTAAAGAAGTCGAGTGGGGCGATTTAGACTATCTATTGCTTGATCTGCCGCCAGGGACAGGTGATGTCGCCCTAGACGTCCATACGCTTTTGCCATCGTGCAAGGAAATTATCGTCACAACCCCGCATCCGACCGCCGCGTTTGTCGCCGCCCGCGCTGGAGCCATGGCGCTGCGCACGGAGCACGAGATTATCGGGGTCATCGAAAACATGTCCTATTACGAAAGCCGCAAAACAGGCGAACGAGAATACGTCTTTGGCAAAGGCGGCGGGGAAAAGTTGGCCAAAGAGTTGCAAACCGAACTGTTAGGGCAGCTGCCGCTTCAGCAGCCGGATTGGAATGACGACGACTTCGCCCCGTCGGTCTATGCAGAAGATCATCCGATCGGGAAAATTTATATGGATATCGCGCGTAAAATTGTCGCCAAGTCCTCGTAAAAAACAAAGCGTCCGATGGCTGTAGGGCTGACCGCGTTCGTCTTCGGCGAACGGCGCCCTTTCGCATCCGGACGCTTTTTGATTATCCGCTCCCACCTTGTTGGTTGCCTCCTCCTCCTTCTTCTCCTTCCCCGCCTTCCCCACCTTCTTCTCCTCCCTCTTCTTGTTTTCCCCCGCCTTGCTGGAGCGATTCCGCCGCTTTTGTCAGCATATCTTGAATTTTAGTCTGATATAGCGGGCTGTTTAGTGTTTCTGTTACGACTTTTTGCACGTGCTGGCGGAACTCCTTGCTTTTTAAGACATCCATCATCGCTTTTTCTGCTTCTGGATCTTTTAGAATGTCAATCATCATGCCTTGATATTCAGGGTCTTTCATCAGCGCTTTCATCATTTTTTCATGCTCTTTTTGCAACCCTTTGGCAAAGCTTTCAGCAAATTTCGGGTCTTTGAAAGCATTTTCCCAAAATTTTTTTCCTTGTTCAGACGTCAGCACCTGCTGCAGCGTCTCTTTCACAGCAGTCTGGTCCATCATGAGCTGCTGCTTCATCTGCTCGTCAGACATAATATCTTGAATCGCCTTTTTCCCCTCGTCGGTTTTTAAAATGTCAACAACCATTTTTTTCGTTTCATCATAATCCGGTGGAGGGGGGCTAATTTCTTGAGGGGCACAAGAACCGAGAAAGAGAAAACTGAGCAAGAGGAGCGGTAGGTGTTTGTTCATGAAAATGAGCTCCTTTCTGCAAAAATCCCTCACCCTTAATATGAATGTTGGTGAAAAAAATATGCATGGAGAGGAATGGAGCTGGCTTTTTCAAAAGGGCGCTGGTAAAATGATAAGCGGATGATGTTGATGATGGAGGATGAAGCTGTGAACAGCCGCAAATGGGTGCGTTTGTTTTTGTCTACATTGCTGATAGGCGGCATTGCCACGGCAGCCGTTGGCATGATTTTAAACGGGAAGGAATTTGCGCATCTCTTTGTCCGCTTGGAGATCGTAGAGCTGCTCGCGGTGTTGTTTTGGCATATTGGCGTCGGTTTTATTTTTAGCGTCATCAGCCAAGCCGGGTTTTTTGCCTATTTGACCATTCACCGATTTGGCCTCGGTTTTTTTCGTTCCCTCTGGAATTCGGTGCAGCTCGTTCTCATCGTGTTTGTCCTGTTTGACCTCGTCTATTTTCGCTATATGGTGTTTGCGGACAAGGGAGATTCGATCGTCCCTTACCTTCTTGTGGCCCTGGTTATTTTGTTGGTCGGCCTCGCTGTTGCCTATGTTAAGAGTGTACAAACCAATAAAGGGGCGTTCGTTCCCGCCCTGTTTTTTATGGTTGTTGTGACGGTGATCGAATGGTTTCCTGTGCTGCGCATCAATGACCGCGATTGGCTGTATTTGATGCTCATTCCATTATTACTATGCAATGCATACCAGCTTCTTATTCTGCATAAGTTGACAGGCGGCGCAAAACAATAAAGAGGAGACGCCGCCTGTTCTTTTTTCACGTTCGTGAGGGGGAGAGGGCTTGATGTCGGCTCAAGCCGCTCCGGAAGCCGATGATAGAAGGGAGCGTGCGGCTTCACAGCATTGTTTCCAAAATGGAAAAGCTTTTCCCCTCAGCCCAGCTTTTTCCCTGTTGACTCATCGATCAAGAAGGGAAACCGTGTTTTTTCGCCTCCTTCCAAGAGGCAGGTGATTTAGTGCAAAAACGACGGATTCCACTCATTTCTCAATTAGAAAAACCTTGCAGAATCTGCTTTCCCTTCTGAATGAAAATGCCGCCGATCGGGAGGTGACAGCGGTTTTTCACCGGCTTTCTAGGAGGCAGGTGATTTAATCGTGGATACGGCTTTACAATGTTATTTCTCAATTAGAAAAACCTTGTTACATCGGTCCTGCTTTTCGCTCATTCTCCCATTGATGAAAGGAATCAGCGGTTTTTTTACCGGCTTTCTCGGCAGCTTCCTTAGTCGATTCCTTTGCTTTTCGCTTCCCCGTTTGCCAACAGTTCCGAGAGGCTGACGTTTTGGTAGCCGTTTTCTTTCATCACCGCAATGATTTTGGGCAACGCCTTTGCGGTTTGTTTTGCCGAATCGGAGGCGTGCAAAAGTACGATATCACCTGGTTCTAAATCGTTTGTCACATTGGCTACAATCTGCTCCGTGCCCGGATTGAGCCAGTCTTTTGAGTTAATGCTCCAATGTACAACCGTATAACCGAGAGAATGAGCAATTTTTAGGACGATTTTGTTAAAATTTCCACCTGGAGGGCGCAGCAGCTCAACGTTTTTGACTCCCAATGTGTCAAACACTTTTTTGGCCATCATTAAATCTTGGCGAATTTTGGAGCTCTCCAGTTCAGTGTAGTTCACAAATTGATACCCCATGCTGCCAATTTCATGCCCATCTTCCTTGATCCGTTTCACAACGGACGGATGGCGTTCGGCCCATGAAGCAGATAAAAAAAAGGTTGCATTTTTGATGCCGTGTTGTTTTAGGACATCTAAAATTTGCTCGGCATTTTCGTCTCCCCAGCTAATATCAAACGTTAAGGCCACTTGCCCACGGGCATTGTCCACTTTATACACCGCTTTTGGTCCAGATGGAAGCGAAAAAACCGGGCGGTTCGTTTCATAAGCGTATAGAATGACGGCAGTGAAAAAAGCAGAGCATATAATAATGAGCGCCTTTTTCAGCATCCTTCCGTTCAACGCATAAAACATGGCATCCGTCCCCCTTTGCGCGGAAAATCGCTGTCCCAGTAAAATCTTATGCGGACAGACAGGGGGGATATGAATGCTATTTGTAACCAGAACAAAACATAAATAGTTTTCCCCTCCATCAACACCTCAAAATTCTAGTAAAAATATATTGCATTTTCGATATGTAAATGATAAGATAAACATCGTCGCTTCAAAAGAAAGGTTTTGAAACGATGATAAGGGTTGACGAAAGCGAAAGATTGTGTTAGTATAAAAGAGCTGCTTGTGAGAGGATGTTGATGAAACTCACGAGTAAAAGTCATTTTCCCTCGTTCCTTGAAAACTGAACGAAACGAAGCGCAACGAAAGGCTGAGGTCCGCGGGTCGCCGCGACGGGCAAATGTTCTTCACCCGCAGGGGTGCTTGCACCCCGAGGGGGAAGGTTATTTGACCCCGAGCGGCGGCGGACCGAAGCTAGACCATACGAAAAGCGGAGGCTGCTTGACACGTTTGGTGTCGGCGCCGAAGCTTGCAAAGCCAATCCACTTTCTTTTGGAGAGTTTGATCCTGGCTCAGGACGAACGCTGGCGGCGTGCCTAATACATGCAAGTCGAGCGGACCGAATCGGAGCTTGCTCTTATTTGGTCAGCGGCGGACGGGTGAGTAACACGTGGGCAACCTGCCCGCAAGACCGGGATAACTC
>NZ_LQYX01000060.1:0-734 GCF_001587475.1 Geobacillus sp. B4113_201601 | reverse complement strand
ACACCCCTGCATCATACCAAGAGGGCTTTTTTTGATCAAGTCCCCGGAAAAGCTCCTAACGGGAATGCTCCTTTTTAACGGCCGTTTATGCTAGAAGGCTGGTGATTTACAAATGCTACTCTCTACCAGTGTCTCAAAAATTGAAAAACCTTGCAACACCATAACTTCGTTCTTTGTGATTGATCGCCAATCAGGCGAATCCCATTGTTTTTCTTGAGTCTTAGATGAAGAACAAAAACAAAAGCAAGTTTCATGGAAAACTTGCTTCTGTATTCTTACTGATAACAGAACATTACTCATAGTAATAAAAGCACACCCCTACAGGTTTAGCTGCATATCCATATCCTACTTTAGAATCCCATCCAATAAGGGGGTCGTACCAAACATCAAAATTATAAACTTTGTAATACGGTCTAGCAATAATGGTATAGGTTTTTCCCGCTGGAACTCGAATTTGATAGGTGTCTGTAACTTCATAAGATTTTGTCACATTAAATCCCAACGTTGCTGAAACTGTTTCAGCGCTTATATTTGTGTTCGATGACCATGTGGCAGAAACACCTTGTTTTACAGACATGGTAGCTGTTGATGGTCCTTTAAAGGTAGATTGTCTTATTATTTCTATTCCGCATGCCTCACTAGTAGTAATGTTTTTTAGATAACTGTAGATGAGCAAATTTGCTAACATAAATTGACAACTAAACAAAAAAGGAGACATGAACCCGATTCCTTGG
>NZ_LQYX01000059.1:2250-10265 GCF_001587475.1 Geobacillus sp. B4113_201601 | reverse complement strand
AGAAAACCGTCCTTTCTTGGTAGGGTTATGGTGACTTTATTATACCAAAAGAGGAACGGTTTTCTTATTTTTTTTTTGCGAAAAAAAGGAGGGTGTCCGAAAAGCGAACGCTATGCGAACACTTTTGGGACACCCTCGCTTTTTTTAGGAAAAAGGCGCTTTTCACGCCAAGGAAGAGGCGCTTCCTCATCAATGTTTTTCGTGCAAATCAGCAAGCCATGCATGTAAAATAGAAGCGAGGTGATTTGCGACGTGAAAAAACAAACGCTTTTGGAATGGATGGAGCAGCTCCGTCAAGATCCGCATGTCGTCTATTGGCATGAAATCGAACCGAAAGAAGCGGACACCGTTCCGTTTCCCGCTGAACTTGACGCGCGGGTGCGCTTGGCGCTCGAGGCGCGCGGCATCGCTTCGCTGTATACGCATCAGGCGGCCGCGTACGAGGCGGCGCGGGGCGGGCGGAACGTCGTGGCCGTCACGCCGACCGCTTCCGGAAAAACGCTTTGCTATAATTTGCCGGTGCTGGATACCATCGCGAAAGCGCCGGAAAGCCGTGCGCTTTATTTGTTTCCGACAAAAGCGCTCGCCCAAGATCAAATGCATGAACTCCATGAGATCATCGCCGAGATGGAGGCGCCGATTTACACGTATACGTATGATGGCGACACGCCCCCGGTGTTGCGGCAAAAAATCCGTCAAGCCGGCCATATTGTCATTACGAATCCGGACATGTTGCACACGGCGATTTTGCCCCATCATACGAAATGGATTTCTTTGTTTGAGCAGCTGCGTTATGTCATTATTGACGAATTGCATACATACCGCGGCGTGTTCGGCAGCCATGTCGCGAACGTGATTCGCCGCTTAAAGCGAATATGCGCTTTTTATGGGAGTTCCCCGACATTTATTTGCGCTTCAGCGACGATCGCCAATCCGCAGCAGCTGGCTGAGCGGTTGACAGGGGAACCGATGACGCTCATCGATCAAAACGGGGCGCCGCAAGGGCGGAAGTGGTTTGTGCTTTACAATCCGCCGATCGTCGAGCGAACGATGAACGTCCGGCAAAGCGCGGCCAAAACGGCGGTCGAATTGGCCCGCCAGCTGCTTTTCAACCGGATTCCGACGATCGTATTCGCCCGCAGCCGCGTCCGCGTCGAACTCATTTTAAGCCATTTGCAGGCAGCGCTGCGCAGCCGGGGCGGAGAAACAGCGGTTCGCGGCTATCGTGGCGGCTATTTGCCGAACGAGCGGCGCGCGATTGAAAAAGGATTGCGCAGTGGGGAGGTGCTCGGCGTCGTCAGCACAAACGCCCTTGAACTCGGCGTTGACATCGGACAGCTGCAAGCGTGCGTCATGGCCGGGTATCCAGGAACGATTGCCAGTACATGGCAACAGGCGGGACGCGCCGGCCGGCGCCACGGCGATTCGCTCGTAGTGCTGGTGGCCAGCTCCAATCCGCTCGATCAATACATGATCTCCCACCCGGAATATCTTTTCGCCCGCTCCCCAGAAACGGCGCGCATCAATCCGGACAATTTGCTCATTTTGGTCGACCATCTCAAATGCGCGGCCTACGAGCTGCCGTTCCGGCGCGGCGAGACGTTCGGCGGCGTGGAGGTCGAAGAGGTGCTCGATTTTTTGACTGAGCAAGGGGTGCTAAACGAACGCGCCGGCCGCTGGCATTGGATGAGTGACGCGTTTCCGGCGCATGATGTCAGCTTGCGTTCTGCGGCTCAGGAAAATGTGGTCATCATCGATCGTTCCGAGACGGCCCGCCCTCGCGTCATCGGCGAGATGGATCGGTTCAGCGCCATGACGCTGCTCCATGAGGAAGCGATTTATTTGCACGAGGGGACTCAATACCAAGTTGAAAAGCTGGACTGGGAGGAGAAAAAGGCGTACGTCCGCCAAGTGGATGTCGACTATTTTACAGACGCCAATTTGGCCGTGCGGCTCGATGTGCTGTCGGAAGACCGCTGCCAAACGAACGGGTCGATGGTCGTGCGCTATGGAGATGTATCGGTTCGGGCGATGGCAACCATTTTTAAAAAGATCAAGTTGTCGACGTTTGAAACGATCGGCTCCGGGCCAATCCGGCTTCCGGAGGAAACGATCCATACGTCAGCGGCATGGGTGGAGTGGGAGACGGTGCCGCCGCAGTTTTCACCGGCGCAGTTTGAACAGCTTCTCGTCAGCATGGCCAATGTGCTTGGTCATCTTGTGCCGGTATTTGTCATGTGCGACCGCTCTGACATCCATGTCGTGCCGCAATTAAAAGCTCCGCATTCCGGGCGGCCGACGATCTTTCTTTACGATCATTACCCCGGCGGTGTCGGTCTGTCTGAGGCGGTGTTTGAGCGATGGACAGAAATCGTAGAGCGGGTGCGGCAATGGGTGGAGCATTGCCCATGTGCGGACGGGTGTCCGTCGTGCATCGGCGTTTCAAGCGCCGCTTTGCCGTCAGTGAAGCGTCAGCTCGTTGCATTTTTACGCGAGCAGATGGCCGCTTGGCTGCCGTCATCGGTTTAACAAACTAGCCGATGATCAACAGTTCGTTCGAATGGCGAAAAGGGGTCGGTCACGAGGGGGCAAGTGAACCAAGTACGGCTAGGAGGCCGGTGATTTCGTGCAAAACACCGTTACGTTCGACCTGTTTCTCAAAGAGAAACCTTGCAGAATCAGCTTTCTTTTTTGAATGAAAATGTCGCCGATTGGTGTGTGACAGCGTTTTTTCACCAGCCTTCTAGAGCCGGTAGCGTCAAAAGTTCTATGAAAACTCCACACAAACCATTCCATTGAACATCGTGGGGCATGCGGAGAGCCAAAGGGAGGTGGACGGATGAAGCCGAAGTTATCGCAATGGAAAGAGTTGCTTGCCGCTCGTCATCAGTCAAAACGGCCGGCGGACGAAAACGAGGAAGCGGCCAAGCAGCGGTCGGACGTGCCGTATGTCGATCTCTGGCAGGAATACGGCGTAAAGCCGTATTGGTATGAGGGCGATTATTGCCTTGTTCGGGAAACGTCGTATCCGCTCACTTGGCCACACGGTCGCTATCGGCTTGGTGATTTGTATGACGTGCACCGAAGATGGCAGGAGGCGCCTTTTTCCCATCCCCTTTCGTGCCGCGGTTTGGCCGTTAGCGATTTATTCTTTTTTGATACCGAGACGATGGGGTTGTCGAGCGGGGTCGGAAACGTCATGTTTTTGCTCGGCCATGCCCGCGTGCTCGGCGATCGCGTTGTCGTTCGTCAGCACGTGCTGCCTTATCCCGGGGCGGAAGCGGCGCTTTACCAAAGCTTCTTGTCGGATGTCGATTACACAACGCTAGTCACCTACAACGGGAAAGCGTTCGACTGGCCGCGCCTAAAAACCCGCCACGCGCTCGTCCGCGACGTCGTCCCCCACCTGCCGTCGTTCGGCCATTTCGACTTATATCACGCCGCTCGCCGCTTATGGAAAGATGCGCTCGACTCCCTTCGCCTTGAGGAAGTCGAACGGAGCCTGCTGTCGATCGAACGGGGCGAGGATGTGCCGGGCTTTTTGGCGCCGATGATGTACAAAGAGTTTTTGCACACGCCGCATCCCGACCGAATGATGCCGATATTGCGCCATAACGAAAACGATGTGCTGTCGCTCATCTCCCTTTACATCCATTTATCCATCCAACTGCTTGAAGCGGCACAGCTGGCCGATCCTAGGGAGCAGCTGGCCGCTGCGCGATGGTTGGAAGCGGTGGGGGAAACAGCCGCCGCCCGGAACGTCTACGAACAAGCAAGCGGTAAAGAAGCAAAAGAGGCCGAAGCGGCAAAATGGCAGCTGTCGCTTTTGTATCGAAGAGAAAAGCGATATGAAGAGGCCGCGGCCATTTGGCGCGACTTATTGGCCGGCGGGAACGCGCGCTGGAAAGTGAAAGCCGGGTTGGAGCTGGCGAAAGCGTATGAACACCATTTCCGTGATGCCAAAGAGGCGCACCGCTATGCGGTGATGGCGTACGAAGCGTGGCGGCCGCTCGCCCGGGCAAGCCGGGAACGCAGCGAGAAAGAGGAAATGGAGTGGCGCAAGCGGTTGGCGCGGTTGGAACGCAAGAAAGCCAAGTCGTCGTTTGCTCATTTCCCTGGCAAGCGCAAAATGTGACAAAAATGCAAAAATAGCGGCTTTTTTGTTGCGAATCTTGTAGAAAAAAAGAAAAACATGTACAATGGCATCGGAACGAATGAAAACGATGGCAGGGAGACGAAGACGATGCGAAGCATGTACAAAAAAATTTTGTATCTCTTTTTTATTGTCGTCGGCTTGACGTTTGTCGTGTTTCGGTATGTGTACTAACAAGAGCTTGCCCAACGTTTTTCGTTGACGGGAAGGATCGAGCAAGGCGCCTGCCAAAAGAAGAAAATGGGTATCTATACTAGTACAAGACGGCTCTGTTCATCATAGGCTAGTATTGTCAACAATCAGCCTAGATGATGAAAGGAGAAGGATGCTATGCATTGCCCACCACATGTAACGGCGCCGATCGTTCATCCGCCTCAATGTTGCGTCCAACACCATTTCCAAGCAACGATTGTGCCGCATATCCATCCATCGCACACGACGCACGTGTATCATCACCTGTATGAACATCAGCATTATTTCCCGCATACGGAATCGGCAGTGGCACAAGCGGCCAACCGCCATGTGTACTGCCCTGCTCCGATGCCGGGATGGGGGCCATTCCCTGCGCCACCTATGCGCTAAAAAGGAGTGGCTCGAGGCCAAAAAGGGTGTTCCCGTCAACACGGGGACCCCTTCTTTTGCGTGACAATGCAAGACTGGCGCCAGATTTTCAACGGGTCGAGGGCAGACCATTGCCCATGGAACTTTTTCATAAAAATCTCTAAATGGAGCTGATTTCTATCCTTGGATGGAGGGCAAGACGTTGCCCATGGATCTTTTCTGTAAAAACCCCTTTACCAAACGTTGATTTTCATCCTTGGCCGGAGGGCAAAGCGTTGTCCATGGCGTTTCTATGAACATCCCGCAGCGGCAATGAATGTCCATGCTTGCCGGGAAGACGCCGCGATCGGCTTTTTTGCTGAACATCCGCGCAGCGAGCCATGCGCTTCATCCTTGGGCGGAGGGGAACCGATGGGCCATGGCGCTTTTTTGTCCGTCCTGTTCTTGGTCTCGAAAACGCTGAAAACGGTTTGACAGACGGGCGATCCGGACATAGCATCGAAGTGGAGGCGTCGCTTCATTTCTTCCGCTCGGTTCATTGACAATCAGCGCAATTTCTGAAAAAATAAAGGAAAGATGATCGTTGAATGCGGATTGAGGTGAAAAATCATGTCAGCCCAAAGGGTGAAACTGACGCCAAAGGACATATTAGAAAAAGAGTTTCGAGTCAGTATGCGGGGGTACAATCAAGACGAGGTCGATCAGTTTTTGGATCTCATCATCAAAGATTACGAGGCGTTTCAGCAAGAAATCGATGAGCTTCGTCAAGAAAACGCTCGGCTGAAGCGGCAAGTTGAGGAGTTGCAAAAACGGCCGGCTGTATCGGCGGGAACGACGAATTATGATATTTTGCAGCGTCTTTCCAACTTAGAGAAGCATGTGTTTGGTCGCAAATTGTATGAATAGTCGGCAGAGCCGCGTCAGCGAAAAAGATTCCGGTTTTTTCCTCTTGCTTGCTTGAGGAAAATGAATTATACTAGAAGATGCTCGCAGCGTTCATCATGTTCGGGTAATCGCTGCGGCCGGTGTTGGCCGTAGAGGAAAGTCCATGCTCGCACGGTGCTGAGATGCCCGTAGTGTTCGTGCCTAGCGAATCCATAAGCTAGGGCAGTCTGGCTTCGGCTGGGCTGACGGCGGGGAAAGAACCTACGTCCGCTATGCGGATATGGTTCGATTACCCTGAAAGTGCCACAGTGACGGAGCTCTAAGGGAAACCTTAGAGGTGGAACGCGGTAAACCCCACGAGCGAGAAACCCAAATGATGGTAGGGGCACCTTCCCGAAGGAAATGAACGGAGGGAAGGACAGGCGGCGCTCGCTGCCTGTAGATAGATGATTACCGCCGGAGTACGAGGCGCAAGCCGCTTGCAGTACGATGGTACAGAACATGGCTTACAGAACATGATGAACGCGGTGGATGGAATCGTGAAAAGCCCTCCTGCAGGAAGGAGGGCTTTTCCATTTCTTTTTGCTGTTTTTTCGCTGTCATGGCTATAATGAGGAGTAGAGAAACGGAGCTTGTACATACGTCTGTTAGATAGGGGGAACATAATGACTTCGTTTTCGTTGATTGCCACGGCCGCGATGGGGCTCGAATCGGTCGTCGCCGACGAAGTGCGCCGGCTTGGCTACGATTGCCAAGTCGAGAACGGCAAAGTGACGTTTGAAGGCGATGCGCTCGCCATTTGCCGCGCCAATCTTTGGCTGCGTGCCGCCGACCGTGTAAAGCTGAAAGTCGGTGAGTTTCGGGCGACGACGTTTGAGGAACTGTTTGAACAAACGAAGGCGCTGCCGTGGGCCGATTATTTGCCGAAAGACGCGGAATTTCCGGTTATCGGGAAATCGGTGAAGTCGACGCTGTTCAGCGTTTCCGACTGCCAAGCCATCGTCAAAAAAGCGATCGTTGAAAGTTTAAAAGAGCGCTACCGTCTATCATGGTTCCCGGAAACCGGACCGCTTTACCGCATTGAAGTGGCGCTTCATAAAGACATTGCCACATTGACGATCGATGCGAGCGGAGCGGGACTGCATAAACGCGGCTACCGTGTCCGTCAAGGGGAAGCACCGCTTCGGGAAACGCTCGCTGCCGCCTTAGTGCTGCTGACGAATTGGACGCCGGATCGCCCGTTTGTCGATCCGTTTTGCGGATCGGGGACGATTGCGATTGAAGCGGCGTTGATCGGGCAAAACATCGCCCCGGGATTTAATCGCGATTTCGTGTCCGAACAGTGGCCGTGGATCGGGGAGCGCGCATGGGAGAGGGCGCGTCAAGAAGTGGAAGATATGGCGCGCTACGATGAGCCGCTCGATATTTGCGGGATCGACCTTGACCCGCGCATGGTTGACATGGCCCGGGCGAACGCGGCCGAAGCCGGGTTGGCCGATCTTATTTCGTTCCAAACCGGACGGGCGGAGCAGTTTCGGACAGACAAATCGTACGGAGTGATCGTCAGCAACCCGCCATATGGTGAGCGGCTCGGCGAACGGCGGGAGGTTGAAGCGCTCTATCGCGCCATCGGCCGCACCTTCACCGCCTTGGATACGTGGTCGGTGTACATCTTGACCGCCCACCGCGGCTTTGAAACGCATTACGGCAAGCCAGCGACGAAGCGGCGCAAGCTGTTTAACGGTTTCATTGAGACGCATTACTATCAGTACTGGGGGCCAAGGCCGCCGAGGAAATGCTGATTTACGAAGGGATTGAGCGATTTTTCGTAAAGTGGCTTGCAAAAAATAATTTGGCTTTTACAAAGATCACACTTTCTTTTCTGAAATTGAAAAGGAGGTGTGGCTTTTTTGTTGAAAGATATTAAAGAATTTATTGGAAAATGGCTATTCAAAAATCTTTTGGTTCATTACCACAACGTGCATTTGACAGACGGTGCACTTCTCTGAACAGGTGTAGGCAAAAAATGATTTGTTTCTGTTCTTTCGTGGATGCATAAGTAAGATGTGTGATGAAAAAATCAAGTACAACTTGTGGTGAAGAGCCTTTGTATGATTTTTGTGTAAAAAATAGGTCAATATCACTAATGATCTCATGAAAAAATGGTATAAAAATCATAATTTATGGCTCTTCACCACAAAATGTACTTGACAATCAAGTTGTTTTCTGATCAAGGGTACAAAGAAATGCGAATTTTCCTGCATGATAAAGGTAACCAAACCATCAACCATGGAGGAAATTTCGCATGCCATCTCCGTTTATCAAAGATTTGATCACTTTACCAGACTTTCTTATTCAAGGAGAACGAAAAGAGGGAGGACGATGGACTTTTGAACGTTCCCTCCCTCCTCATTGC
>NZ_LQYX01000059.1:0-2240 GCF_001587475.1 Geobacillus sp. B4113_201601 | reverse complement strand
AGCATTTCCGTTACGTATCCAAAAGCCAAACAAGAAAGCAAGCCGAAACTCGTTTGACCCAATGGTTTGACCGGTATCTTTTTAGCGACTGTGCCGCCGTACGCCGTATTGCATTGTTGAAGAGGGGAGGTTATGTCGAAAGTATTAGGAAGACTTCGCTGACTATACTGTTCCGAAAGTGTTATTTTAAACATTCGTTAGATTATGAGGTAGTGGATAAAGGAACACTTAATGATATCATCTTAAGATATTGTTTTTTTTCAATGGAATTTAAAGAATTCCCTCTCTGGTTTTTGTATATTTTACCAAACGGAAGAAAATTCTGACTCTGTTCCCCCTGATTTACGCCACCAAGGACAATTGCTTGTCCCTAGCGGCTTTTTTGAGAAGATTGTGGGCAGCACAAACCAGCCCCCATTCGATGGAAACTTTTTGGAGGCCTCGCAGGACAAAGCGACGAAACCCGCGATTTTGTTTGATTTGTCCAAATACACTCTCAATGTCGGTTTGGCGTTGACGGTACCGGGCTTGCCCTTCTTCACTCTCCAACCGTTCGCGGGCTTTCTGTTTTTGTTCATGATAGACGGGGTTCCATTGCGTGGTTCGTCCATACTTGGAAGTCGTGCAGGCCGAACGGAACGGACATCCTTCGCATTCATGGCATTGGTAGTGTCGGGTGACCGAGGTGTATCCTGATTCTGTGGTCTGTTTCGAAGTTCCGGTGCGAACCAGCCTTTTCCCATTCTCGCAAATCCAAACGTCTTCTTCTTCCACATAGGCCCAATTCTGCGGATGATGCGGATTTTTCTTGACCTTGCGCGTGTTCTTCTTCTCATACGTATGGTACTTGATCAAGGCCGATATGTGCTTCTCTTCCAGCTTCACGTAGTTCTCTTCCGAGCCATAAGCCGCGTCGGCGATCAAACGTTCGGGTTCCACACCGTACTTCTCTCGAACAGTCTCCAAATGCGGAAGAAGACAACGAGTGTCGCCCGGCCTCTGATGAAGGGAATACCCAAAATAAATTGACCGGAAGAACCCACCTGTACGTTATAGGCCGGCTTGAGCTGGCCGTTTCGCATGGGATCCTCCTTCAACCGCATGAAGGTGGCATCCACATCGGTCTTGGAATAGCTGTTGCGATCCCCGCATACATGGAGTTGGTGTTCATATTTTTCACTGCGAGGCAAGTAGTCCTCCTTCATCTTCTTGATGGCCTTCTTCAACGGTTGGTTGTCCGGCTCGGCCTCCAACCGTTTTTCCCACTCCTCGGTTTTCTTTCGGATTTCTTCTGACGTAAAGGCCGGCGAAGCGTCAATGTCTTCCGCCTTTTCTTCTTCCACGATCGCCTCGATCTGGGCAATCAGCCGATCGACATTGGCTTGGAGTTTCTCCTGGTACTTCTCAGCCGATTTGCGCCAAACGAAGGTGTACCGGTTGGCATTCGCTTCAATTTTCGTTCCATCCACAAAATCATCTTCCATCTTGACATAGCCGTCGGCCACGAGCAGCGTGATCATTTCCCGGAACAGGTCGTCAATCAGGTCTTTCATCCGCTCTGAACGAAACCGATTGATGGAGCGGAAGTCCGGCTTTTGAAATCCACTTAGCCACATGAGGGGAAGGTGAACTTCGAGCTGCCGTGCAATCTCACGACCATGATACATTTTTTGGGTGTAAGCGTAAAGGAGAATTTTGGTCATCATTTTCGGATGATAGGGGGAGGTGCCCCCTCCTTTGTAGTAAGGAAGAAACGTCTCCATCGGGATGCGTTCAACCATCTCATGAACCACGTGGGCCATGTTATCCCGCGGAATGAGATCGGCGATGTTGCTTGGCAAAGAGAGGTTGTCCATGGTATACTCTTTAAAGGAAATATGATCATGTTTCATAAAAGAATCGCCCTTCTTTCGGTGGTAGTGGTTTTGGTGACTCTATTCTACCAGAAAAAAGGGCGATTCTTCTATTGTAAATTAGCACATTATTTCAGAATCCCTTTTTCAAATTATTTCAGGCGGATTCCGAAATAATGTGCAAAATTTTTGCGGATTGTTCCGGATTTTGCACATTCTTTCGGAACGTTTGCACGCTCTTTCAGATGAAGATTTCCAGCGCGCTTGGTGGACCGATGGAAAAGAGAAAGCACAAAAGAGGCCGATTCGGCCCCTTTCGTGCTAATACCCCATTTCCTCTGTGGCCATGCGTACCACTTCTTCGTCAATGACGTCCTTTTTCAGCTG
>NZ_LQYX01000058.1:0-3214 GCF_001587475.1 Geobacillus sp. B4113_201601 | reverse complement strand
GCATGTATTAGGCACGCCGCCAGCGTTCGTCCTGAGCCAGGATCAAACTCTCCAAAAGAAAGTGGATTGGCTTTGTGAGCTTCAGCGCCGACACCAAACGTGTCAAGCAGCCTCCGCTTTTCGGATTGTCTAGCTTCGGCCGCTATCGGCTCGCGACGCTTCGGTCCTGCTGCGGCGGCGATAGCCTCCTCGCAGGCCCTCCAGCGCGTTTCGCCGATAGGCAAGCGGCCTCCGCTTTTCGGATTGTCTAGCTTCGGTCCGCCGCCGCTCGGGGTCAAATAACCTTCCCCCTCGGGGTGCAAGCACCCCTGTGGGTGAAGAACATTTGCCCGTCGCGGCGACCCGCGGACCTCAGCTTTTCGTTGCGCTTCGTTTCGTTCAGTTTTCAAGGAACAAGATTTTTGCCCTTTGAAAGCGGCTTTTACATCATAGCACTTTTATTATCTGCTGTCAACATCTTTTTTATTCGTTATTATTTCTGTGATGTTTTATTGCCGCAACAGCGATTTAAAATATATCATCGTTCGACAAGCAAGTCAATAGCTTTTTGAAACGAAATAGCATTCATTCGTCCTCAGGCGATTTTTCTTTCTTTTTTCGCTCTGCCCGTGATTTATGGTATATTGGTGTTTAGGAGGGACAATCATGGCCATCAAATATTCAAGTAAAATTAATAAAATTCGTACGTTCGCCTTGAGCCTCATTTTTATCGGGGTCATCGTCATGTATGTTGGACTATTTTTCCGTACGTCCCCAATTATTATGACATTGTTTATGGTGTTCGGAATGTTGTTTCTTGTCGCGAGCGGCATCGTCTACTTCTGGATCGGCACGCTCTCGACAAGAGCCGTTCAAGTCGTTTGTCCTTCATGCGGCAAGGTGACAAAAATGCTCGGGCGCGTGGACTTATGTATGTTTTGTCGCGAGCCGCTGACGTTGGATCGCGAGCTTGAAGGGAAAGAGTTCGATGAAAAATACAACAAAAAAAGGAAAAGCTGATAGCCCCTTTTGCGCTATCAGCTTTTTAATTTGTCCGTCCTCCACCTCGTTGGCAATCAGGACATACCCCGTACACTTCCATCCGGTGATGATCGACTTTAAATCCAGTAACGTGAGCGGCAAGCTGCTCGACTTCATCGAGCGCTGGATAGTGGAAATCGACAATTTTGCCGCACTGCTCACAGATGACGTGATAATGATTGGATGTGACAAAGTCAAATCGGCTTGACGAATCCCCATATGTCAGCTCTTTAACAAGCCCGATTTCTTTAAAGACCCGCAAGTTGTTGTAGACGGTCGCTACGCTCATATTAGGGAATTTCCCTTCCAGCGCTTTATATATCTCATCAGCCGTCGGATGGGACATTGAGCTGATCAAATACTCCAATATCGCATGACGCTGCGGCGTAATGCGTATGCCCGTCTTTTTTAGCATGTCCAGCGCTTCCTTGAGTTGCTCATTGACAGACACCGTCATGCACCTCACTCTCTGCAAAAGATGAAAAAAATTATCATTTTATAATATTTATAATTAGTCTACAAGGAATGTAGGCGTTTTGTCAATATACATACCATTAATATATCGGACTTGCGCGTCTTTATTTAACAAAAAGAGGGCGGAAATCGTTTCCGCCCGCCACAATTCATTCATTTGAGGAGGTTACTATGCATCATACGCAAAAACGTTGTTCTTGCTTGGACGCTTACCTAGATGAGGCCAATCGGGCCACCTGCGCGAGCGTCTCATCGACGTGCCCCTTTACTTTCACCCCGCGCCATTCTTTGACCAATGTTCCATCGGGGGCGATAATGAACGTCGAGCGCTCGATGCCCATGTATTCTTTGCCAAAATTCCGCTTTTTCTTCCAGACCCCATACAGTTCTGCCACCTGATGCTGCTCATCGGAAAGAAGCAAAAACGGCAATTCATACTTCTCAACGAACGTTTCATGCCGCTTGACTGGGTCTGTGCTCACCCCTAAGATGACGGCATTCAATTCGTTAAACCGTTCATAGCGGTCGCGAAAATCGCATGCCTCGGTCGTGCACCCAGGCGTCATGTCCTTTGGATAAAAATAAAGAATGACATACTGACCACAAAAATCGGAAAGCGACACCATTTCCCCGTTGCTTGCTGGCAAAGTGAAATCCGGGGCTGGCTGGCCAATCACTGCCGTCATGGCATTCCCTCCGTCTTCGTTGTTTTCTTTTAGCGTAGCGAAGACGAAGAGAATTTGCAACTGTCAGCGATGGTCCCAGTCAAATACAGTGCGCGTGACAATGACAGCAGGCATAATGTAGCCGAGAAGCGCTTCGGCAATGGCGATCCACCGACCGATGCCGATCGGGGTCACATCCCCGTACCCGACGGATAAGAGCGTCATACCGCTTAAGTACAAGCTATCCTCAAGCAAAGCGAGACGTTCTCCTGTGGCACTGTTCGGAGACGGAGTAAACACTTGATGGCCGTTGATCTGCAAAATCATGTAAATCATAGCAAACCCAAGCATCATTGTTACGTACCACTGAACAAGCACCCATAAGCTGTCGAGCGAAAGCCGGTGCGTCGCTTGCACGCGCGCCGTCCAAAGCGAGGTGATACTGCCTAGGAGGACGGCGGCAATCACTCCGAGGAAGGCGTAATCCATCGCATCCCCCCATCTTTGTCCGTTGTTCATATATACGTGGCCGGACAAGCAATTATGACGGGGAGGAACCAGCGGGGAGTGAAACCAACCGACCGCACCAAGGCGCCGTCTGTCGAGTGGCTCATCCAGTCAAATGGCAAGTTGTCATTTTGACCGAACGCACTCCTCACTGGAAAAAAAAGCGGGCAGCCAGCTCAGTGAGGCGCAAATCGCGTTGTCATGGCGACTCCTCACCGGAAAAAGAAGCGGGCCAGCACCTCTTTCAGCGTCGCGGCGCTGTGGTGAAACCAAGTTTGCTCGTGATCGTCCAGCTCGATTTCAATCACTTCGCGGATGCCATTACGGTTGATGACCGCTGGTACGCCGATATAGACGTCGCGTTCACCGTATAAGCCGTCCAAATAAGCCGAGACGGTCAAAATGGCATTTTCGTTATGCAAAATGGCACGCGTCACGCGGGCAAGCCCCATGGCGATGCCGTAGTATGTCGCTCCCTCTAGAAATGTTGATTTATCAAGGCTTTTCGGCCCCTCAGGGGTGTCCAAAAAATATTTTTCGACAAAATC
>NZ_LQYX01000057.1:0-1362 GCF_001587475.1 Geobacillus sp. B4113_201601 | reverse complement strand
AAACAATTCACAAAAAAATTAGCACATTCCTTCAGAAAAGGGGAGAGGGCTTTCTGAAGAAATGTGCAAAAAAATGGGTGTTTTGTGCTGAAATAAAATGATAATTTACACCTAAGCTTTATCTCCATCTCCAATTTATTTCTCCATCCTCATACACAGCAGGTAAATAGATTCCCTTTTTATCTCCATGACTATCTACAACAAACCAATTATCATCATTCAACCATTCCTCATTATATTCACTTTCTTTAAAATGATTTTCCTCATTCGTTAGATCCTCAAAAAACTTCCTAAACTTCACCATATTTTGATTCGCTATAAGTTTACCGTATACCCACATACCTTCAGTGTTAATATCCTGTATTTCACCTAGACATTCATTTTGAAAATATAGAAACATATTTAATACTCACTCCCTAGGATAAATTTTTATGAATTTGCTAGGTACTTCACCTCTTATCAAATACTCATTATCTCTCTCAGTCCAATTTAATGCCCTTTTCTTCCAAAAATCAGAAAAAGATCTATCTCGTTCGATTAATTTTCGAATCTGTTTCGGAGATAAAATAGCTACATTCTTAACTTCTCCTGACCTAATGGCTTTTCTCAAAGAAGAAATATCTAACTCTATTAAATAATCTCCGTAATTTCCAACAACGAGTTTGTTACCGGTAAAACTAATATAGGGACTATTTGATTTTGCTTTCCTTCTGTAACCTCCAAGAATATGCTCTATAACAGTAACTTGCCGATTTTTATATATGCCTTTACTATTTGCAGGAACTAAATTACCTGAATCTGATATAAACGGTTTACCAATTCCATTAGGTCTTTTAGATGAGTGCAACAAACTATCTCCTCTATAAAGTTTGTTCGTCCCCCGTCCAACCACCTCTCCTTCAGCTTTCTTTATCATATGAAAAGTGGCATCTTTAACTTCATTCCTCGCCTCACCCATCCACCCTCGAGGCGCCGGCCCCACTCCCGCATATGCCGGCTGCCATGAAACGGAGGTGACGCTTTCCACTACTTCGTCCCATTGTGTCTTGAACAGGCGGGCCGTTTCCGCGAATGGCGCTTTGATGACTTGATGGTAGGTCGTTTGGAAGATCGTCTTCATTGTATCATCGCGCACGACATGTTTCACTTTCGCAAGGGCGGAGGCGGCATCGATCGCCTTGGCTCCTTTGATCGCCGCTTTTCCGGCGACGCCGGCACTTTTAGCCGGAGGAACAATCGATAACAGCAACATCCCGCCCGCCAGCAATCGGTCCCCGGCCGACAGACGCTCGCCGGTGATCGGGTCGTACTCGCCAAATACGCGCTGCACGTCATACCAGCCGAGAAGCTCCAAACCGAATT
>NZ_LQYX01000056.1:0-3162 GCF_001587475.1 Geobacillus sp. B4113_201601 | reverse complement strand
ATCCGGCCCTCCGCATGCCCCACGATGCTCAATGGGATGATCTGTGTGGAGTTTTCATAGAACTTTTGACGCTACCTATGATTGGACGTTCTTCCTCCGTCAATTTCTCTGGGCATCGGCTCAATAAACGGCAAATGTAGCGAACATTTCCGTATTTCTTGCCCCCCTTTGCCCAACTATTTGCGACAACGTTCGAACGCATCGGTAAACAGCTGAATGACATGGAAATCGTCGATGGCATGTGTCACCTCTGGGCAAATCCGTTAAATCGCTTTTCATCGCTTTAGCCAAGTCACTCACGACATACCGAACAAAACGAGACACATGAGCCCATGCACGCCCAACGAATTTCCCGTTCTTTCCTACTTCAATAGCATACACTTCTCCCGTTTCAGCATTCATGATCGCCACTCCATCGTCATGCCCGTTCCGAATGCAGTACACGCAGGCGAACAGCCCTACTGTCCCATCCCGTTTCACCACCCGAGCGTGGCGAACACGGTACCACCTGACTTCAGCTGGTCTTTGGCCTGCCTAAAGATTTTATTGACATCAATATGTAGAACTTATAATAATATACCATAGGCGCTTAAATAAGGAGTGTCAGTCGGACTGACGCCACCCTTTTTAGGCGCTGCTTTTATATGCTTTTATATCAAGAATACAAATCATTTTTCTAAGCATTGTAGGACCAAATCGATAGCTTTCAAACTCTTTATAATGTGTTCTCAGAAAGCTTTTTAACTCTTTATCATCAGCATGTAATGCCGCTCTTAAAACTAAGAAGTTTAACTTTTTTGTGCTAGGTAAATTAGAATTAACTATTTCTTCTAAAGAGGAAAACTTACTTTCTAGATAAGCTTCTCTATCCTTTTTAATATTATTATTCAATAAGTCCTCTGGAGAATACCCTGCCATCTTTCTCACTTTCTCATCAATGATTACACTCTCATTTTCTATCTTTTGTAAATATTTGTGGACAGGTAATACAGTATTACCTCTTAATAGTTGTGGCAGTTGCTTTTCAACCAAATAGTCATATCTGTTTTTAAGTTTACTATCCAATGAATCGAAAACTAAATCCTTAAAAATATCTTTTGCTGATATACCAGTTATACCCACTACATCTAACAACTCTGACTCTTTTCCTATAGCAACTACAACTTCATTACCATCGTATTCTTCATCGTCCAATAAATTAATAACTTTTTTAGCTTCCCCTTTATAATCATAAACAATTTGATAAACCAAATTTCTTAATCTTTTTATATCTTTCAACTCAACTATATCTTCCAATTTTTGCATTTCTTTATATAATAGGGTGAAATCTTCTACAATTATTTTTGTTAACTTAATCTGTACTCCATCGAAGTAAACGGAATGACTGCCTATGATAGGATTTTGTACGCTTTCTTTGTACTCTATTATAACTAATCTATCTTCAAATGCTTTATACTCTTCTTCATTTTCCAAACAAGTATATATATCTTTAAGAAAGTTTCGGATATTTTCGTCGGTGATTGAATAGCCCATAAATATTACAGGATTTTCCGCAAACAAACTTATGACTTTTGCTGACAAAACTTTACTCTTTTTATTAAAATTTTCATAGTCTTGATAAGTTAATACGATAGACGATGGTTCAGATATACAACCGTGTATTTTGAATAATGTACCTAATTCAGAATAGACAAACATTTTTTGCTTTATGAGCCTTTCATGATTAGTAAAAATATGGTCCTCTAAAAACGTGTCATAGTTCGTAGTAATAACTGTAATCATTTTATCTTTAAGTTTTTTTAGTTCTTCTATTTCTTCATACATGTTTTCATCAATTTTATAAGTTCGTAATAATTCTTTTATAAAATATTTTAGCGGGCTTTTCTCCTCTTCTGGTACAGACAGACTTCTAATTTTTCCTTCATAATAATTTAAATTAAAATCATTTTCAATGTACGTACCTAAATATTTATACATCTGATGGGAATCATTATCATCAATATTGTATTGACTTCTTATTTTTTGACGATACCATTTATATTTATTTGTTGGGTTATCATCATATTCTTCTATACATCTTTTTAACAACCCCTCCCAAGAATACTTTTTATCTGTATATCTTTTCGTGATACCAGAACCAATAAATATAACGGGTAACCTTTTAGTATCTCTTATATTTTGGAATATAGATTCTAAGGTTACTTGATTTTCACTCACAGTTCCCCCACCCTTTATCTTAAATATATAAGTTGAAATTTTGTTTTACATCCAGCTGATCACTAGCCACGTTATATCATATCAGCTTGTATTTAGATGAACCGAAATGAAAAATCTGAAATTTTTTATTATTATAGATCTTTTTTCGAAAATTCGATTCAACACAATAATAACAGATATTAAAGTTTGAATAAAAGCAAATACACAAATAGTTCAAAAAATGTTTGTTATAGAGTATGCCTTAAGGGAGAATGGGGACAATGCTCCAAGTTTTCTCTATCTAACTAAGAAACTTGTCTTTTATTGGGCGCGTTCCCTGTTAAATCACGGGCGTTCTAGCTAATTATCATGCTAAAAAGCATGCATTCTTATCATCCATATGTGTTTTCCCCCTCAACAACAATGATCATAATACATCAAAAAACCTACACATTACCCGAGTTCGACAGTTTTGAGGTCATTTTAGGCAAATGGAAATGACCAAAATGCTGTTATATCAAGGGTTTCGTAATGCGGATCCTAGGAAAAAACGCCGAATTTCATAGGCACACGATTTATTAATTTTTCCTTTTAAAAATAAGGTTTATACGTTATAATATAGGCATGTACATACGACGAGTCACACGCAAAAACAAAGATGGAACAACCGTCGCCTATCTCCAGCTTGCTCACAATGAATGGGATCCAAAGGCCAAATATGCGAAAGCGAAGGTGATTTATTCATTCGGGCGCGAAGATGAAGTGGATCGCGCTGTCTTGGAGCGTCTGGCCAAAAGCATTTCGCGATTCCTTTCTCCTGAGCAGGCTTGGGAAATCGAGGCATTGGCAGAAGAAGTGTCGGATGGCTTTCAGTTTCAGTCAAGCAAACGCCTCGGCGGCGTCTGGCTCTTGGATCAGCTCTGGAGACAACTGGGGTTGGGAGAGATTCTCCACTCCTTGTTTACC
>NZ_LQYX01000055.1:0-962 GCF_001587475.1 Geobacillus sp. B4113_201601 | reverse complement strand
CCTCGGCGGCGTCTGGCTCTTGGATCAGCTCTGGAGACAACTGGGGTTGGGAGAGATTCTCCACTCCTTGTTTACCTCCCGACATCACCAGATTTCGCTGGAACGGCTGATTTTTGCCATGGTGGCGAATCGCGCCCTTCATCCGTCAAGCAAGTTGGCGATGGAGGAGTGGGTGGAGAAAGATGTGTATATCCCTCACCTTCCTCAAGCCGCCAGCCACCAGTTGTACCGGGCGATGGATGAACTGCTGGCCGTGCAGCCGGAATTGGAACGTCAAGTGTTCCATGCTGTGGCCGATTTATTGAATTTGGAAGTCGACTTGATTTACTTCGATACGACTTCGTCGTACTTCGAAGTGGATCCCTCTGAAACACCGGAAGGAGAATCGCTTCGAAAACAAGGATTCTCGAAAGACAAACGCCCAGACTTGGTTCAAATCGTCATTGGGCTGGCTGTCACCCGGGAAGGAATCCCGATTCGCGCTTGGGTATGGCCTGGCAATACGATGGACATGACGGTCATCAAACAGGTGAAACAAGACTTGATTGGCTGGAAGCTTGGACGTGTGATCAGCGTCATGGACCGCGGCTTTTCCTCTGAAGAGAATTTGCGAATCTTGCAACAGGCCGGCGGACACTACATTGTCGGCGAAAAAATGCGATCCGGCAAAGCCGCCGTCGAAGAGGCCTTAAGCCGTCGCGGACGTTATCATGAAGTGGACGAGAATTTGCACATCAAAGAAATCATCGTCGGCGACGGAGAAGCGCGTCAGCGCTATGTTCTCGTGTACAATCCCAGCGAAGCCGAACGCCAACGCAAGGAGCGAGAAACGCTGCTCGAATCGCTGAAAGAGGAGTTAAAAGGGCTTCGCCAACTCCTAAACGAAGCCCATCATAAGGCGACCTGCCGGTTGCGTTCCCATCCGTCCTACGGAAAATACTTGCGCCAGTTGAAGGACGGAA
>NZ_LQYX01000054.1:0-486 GCF_001587475.1 Geobacillus sp. B4113_201601 | reverse complement strand
GCGAGTGCACTCGATTCCTCATCAAGGGGACAAACTCATTGCGACGAAGACGATTCTGGATTGGTGTGCTCGATACAAAAAAGGGGGCTTCGACGCCTTGAAGCCGAAGCGCCGTTCGGACCGCGGCCGCTCCAGACGTCTGTCGCCCGATGATGAGGATCATATTCTAGCGTTGAGGAAGGAACATCCCACCATGCCCGTTACCGTTTTCTATGAACAACTCACCAAGCAGGGGGACATTCCTACCACCCTCTCATATTTTACTATATATCGACTGTTGAAAAAACACAACCTAGTGGGAAAAGAAATCTTGCCGATGCCGGAGCGAAAGCGTTTTGCGTATGACCAGATCAATGAGCTATGGCAAGGAGACTTATCCCATGGACCCACGATTCGCGTCCATGGGAAAGCCCAGAAAACGTTTCTGATCGCTTATATCGATGACTGCTCGCGGTTGGTGCCGTACGTATAGTTTCCCTTCGGAGA
>NZ_LQYX01000053.1:0-1249 GCF_001587475.1 Geobacillus sp. B4113_201601 | reverse complement strand
CACGAGTGTTGATTATCCAAAATTATACATACGCCTTCCATAAATTTGGGCATACTCAAACAAAGCAGCGGCCATCCCGGATTTCCAATCGAGAGGAAGCTGCCCAGAGAAAAAACGGCGAACGAACGAAATGAAGGAAAGAGAGACGTTCGTCTGTTTTTTGGTTTGATCATACAGCCATCGCAGCAACACATACGCGATGAACGCCGCAAACAGTTGGTTGTATACCGCATTTTCCGTCGTGCCAAACAAGGTCGGGACATTCAGATATTGCTTCACCCAACGGAAAAAGACCTCAACAGTCCAACGTTGTTGGTACATGTCGGCAATGGTTTCCGCAGACGCATGGAAGAGGTTCGTCACGACCCGAATGTCGCGGCCATTCGCATCTCGAAAGATCACCACCCGGTGACGCTTGGTGGAGCGGCATTGTTTCGTCCCCAACTGGCACGTGAAGTCGGCTTGAACCGATGAGGATGTGCTGGAAAGGCGTTTCAAGCTTTTTTTCTGATGAAGTTCGATGTTGTCCTTCATCCGAATGACAAAGAGCTGATGCTGCTCCACAAATCGATCGAGGCGTTCGATTTTGAAATACGCCCGGTCTTCCACCAGCACTTGTTGAGCGTTCGTCAACTGTTCTCCCACCGGGCCATCATGACGCAGTCCGATGGTTTCCACCACGTCTGCCGGCAACGAGGATTCCGGCGAATACGCGACGTGCAGCTTCACTCCGGCGCGTTCGCCGTGATACGGTGCCCATGGCAGGCGGTTTTTCCCGACCGTGACGGTCGTCGAATCCACCACCCGAAGCGGTTTGGGAAACCGAAGCGAACGGCGGGTTTGGCGGTTGCACTTGGAAATGATCAACGCCAACAAGCGTTTCATGATGTCATAGGGAACTTCTTTCGCTTTCTTGGATACAGTTGAATAATGGAATCGCGGCAATCCATACAGAGGCCCCACATCGGCTCCGTGGCGAAAGCTTTTCCATTGATGCATGGCGGCCAGCAGGAAGAAGTGAATCAACTCGCGCAACGTAAAGGTTCGAGACGAATCACGATACCCAACCGCTTCGGCAATCAGTTGAATCTCTTCATCCGAAACAAGTTTTTGCATCAAATTCGGGAGTGTGGTATGCTTGTTCATAGAGAGCACCTCCTGGGTTTGTTTGTGTCGCTACTCACATTCTACAGGAAAGGTGCTCTTTTTTCTATACCCTTTGGATTTTATTGGATAATCAACACGCCTG
>NZ_LQYX01000052.1:0-1485 GCF_001587475.1 Geobacillus sp. B4113_201601 | reverse complement strand
CGTGTTTTTGCAGGGTAGAAATGACGCTACGAATGATACAGAAAGCCTTGGCATCGTCTTCCTGACGAAACGTTCCGGAAATTTTTTGTTTGACTTTCACCATCCGCAAATCGCGCTCAGCTTGGTTGTTGTCAAACGGCACTTCTTTCTTTCGCAGGAAGAGAAGCGCTTCTTGTTTGCGCTTTTCTAGGCGCTGGATGAAATGTTGCGCGTTGCGGACGCCGTCATGCTTGCCTTGTTGGCAACGTTCATCGAGTTCTCGGCGACCATTCGCTAGACGCTCGTCGTACACGGCTTCCCAATACCGGACTTCCTCTTCCGGTAGAGCCCCGCCCGCGTTCTCCACCGCCTGTTTCATCTCCAACAACGCTTCGGCCATCTCTTTCGACCATGAATGGCCGTACAGTTCGGTATATGCCCGAAGCTCCCGGAGATGATGGGCATGGCAAAGCGCATGGCTCGCCTCTCTGTACATCGGGTACACCGAATACGCATCATGCACCATCGTTCCTTTGTACCTCGGCAAGATCCCGATGTCGTCCGTCGCTTGCTTGCCACGAGAACGATGCAGTCCGTATCGGGTGGCCTTGGCAGTGGAAGCCACGTGCACCCATTGGTTCTTCCCGTTCACACGCAGACTTGTTTCATCGACGTGTAACGTCTTGGACGCGAGCAACGCCGTTTCGATCTCTTCGGTCACTGCTTCTAACACAGGGAGCCATCGTCTCGTCATGTTCACGACCGTGCCTGCACTCATCGAATGGTTCACTAACGCTTTGACCATCTCGGTGACACGCTCGCACGGGATCAACTGTGCATGGTTCCAGTATAAAACAAGGGAAGTGAGGACGGGCCCGTACTGGACATGATTCGTGACATAAAAAGGAAACTCTGCCTGCTGGACAAGATGACATTCCGGACAACCCTTTACTTCCCGTTCGTGTTGAGTCACTTCCATTCGAACCATTGGGAGGTCGAACACTTGGCGAATGTCTACTTGAAGCGGAGCGACATGTTCTAAAGAGTGACCACATCCTTCGCATTGGGTCACGCGGTGAATGACTCGATGGTCAGGATTCGGTACTTGGCGGAGCGTCGTTCCTTGGTGTCCCGGCTGCCCGCCCGGCTGTTTCCCCGACGTTTGGCGAGAAGGAGATTTCGCCACAAACCGGTCAGAGGACGGCGGTAAATGGCTGTTGGTACTGTTTTTTTTTGTACGGGCTTCTAACTCTGCGATACGTGCTTTCAATTGTTGGTTTTCTTGACGTAGTTGCTCGTTTTCTCGAATGAGTTTTTTCATCATTTGTGCTTGATACTCGATTTTTGCGACCATGCTTTCGAGTGTAAAGACCGCTTGTTGGAAATCAAAAACAACGTTTGCCATCATGTTCACCTCCCTTGTCTTGGATGGTACTAGTATAGACAAGGGGAGCGAGAATCAACCAGAGTTCGTAAACTTTTTCTATGTAACGGCTGAATAGTTAC
>NZ_LQYX01000051.1:503-4989 GCF_001587475.1 Geobacillus sp. B4113_201601 | reverse complement strand
TTTTGTCGAAAAATATTTTTTGGACACCCCTGAGGGGCCGAAAAGCCTTGATAAATCAACATTTCTAGAGGGAGGCAAAGGGTTTGGAAGGTGGTATATAGTTTGTCCGTGGGAACCAATTAAATCGATCTGGCTAAGCGGGATATCCGCTTCTCTGCAAACTTTTTTTACCCCATCAGCAAACAAATAGCCCAATTTAAAATTTAAACTGCATATCTGTTCCACATTTGATCTTTTTTTGTCCATTGCTGATAACAATTCTTCTTTTAAAGTTTGTTCATAGGGGAGAAAAGTACTTTTAATCACTTTTATTTTTGTTGATGTGCCAAAGCCGTCGATTTTTACTAGTGAGGCATCAATTCCATCTAGGGATGTTCCAGACATTAATCCAACGACAAGCATTGTTTACCTCCCTTCTCAATTTTCGTTCTTATCTCTACATTTGTTTCATGGTTGATCAATAAAACATCGTGTTCTTTCTACAATTCGTTGGCGAAAGATTGCTTCAGGAATTCATTTTTTGAAATAAAATAATTTGGATTGGAGAATTGCAACAGTTCAATTCATCACTTATTTCCATTCTGTGAAAGCAAATTTTCCCCAAGGTTGAATATAATCGATTAAAAAGATCTCTTCTTCCCTTATCCTCCCGACAACATTCGATCTTCCCGAATTTTTCATATCTTTTAAGGCAATTTGTAACTCACCCGCATATTGTTTATATAAATCGCTTTCAATAATTATATCTCCTCGTTTGATATCTCTTGTATTATGGGGCGGGAATGGATATCCCCGGTATTTCACTCTGCTTTGGGTTGAACGGATCATATATTCGGAAACATCCCCGCGATAAAAATGGGGTTCTTCAAATAGAATTTTTCTTTCTAAATCTGAGGTGGTATCTTCCACTTTTATATTTAAAGTGATCATGTCTTTATTTATGTTGCTTAACAATTTCAGTTCTTGCTCTGAAGCATATGCGTTTCCGATGATAACATCGTCAATTGCTCCGGTGGCAAATAAATGTTTTGCTTGGACGTCAATAGGAAGACCGCGGTGCATTTCTAAAGTAGGTAATCCCTCTACAATAGGCCATGGACCGAATGTTGCTTCATTCGATGAAACAAAGGCGGCAGTTCTTAAACCGTATCTTTTAAATTTTTTGCTGCATTTTATGAAGAAATCATAAGAAAGCCCGGAATAACGATGGGGATAAAAATTGTGACACCCAATTAAACGTTCTTTATTTGGTTTATAGCTCAAAATATTTTCTAAGTATTTTGTATCATTACTCATATTAATTTCAATGTTTAAATTATAGGGGTTATATGTCATAAATGCTTCTTCTTTTCCAGTAAAGCCAAGGTCTAATCGAATGCCGTCAACATTCAATTCAGCGAAAAAGGAAAGGTCGTCATAAGAAATGTTCAATTGATCAAAAATCCTCGGGTTCATGTCGCAAATTACTTCCATGCCTAAATTTTTTGCGAAATTTATGGTTTCTTTAAAATTTAATAAAACCAATTCCCTATCTGCATCGATGGATAAAAGACAAGTGAACATCCGCCGGAATCCGTATTCATATGCCGTTTTAATGTAAGATTTATCGTCATCAATGTTCGAATGGTTAGGATAAATAGAAATGCCTAATTTTTTCATATTTATTTTCCTCCTGGGAGGCTGGTGATTTAATCGTGGATACCGCTTTACAATGTTATTTCTCATTTAGAAAAGCCTTGTGACATCGGTCCTGCTTTTCGCTCATTCTCCCATTGATGAAAGGAATCAGCGGTTTTTCACCGGCCTTCTAGATTTATCCTTTGTTCCAGATCGTTTATTCTTTCCAATATTTTTATTATCTGCTCAATGAGGCTCATTTCGCTGATAGCAGTCATGAGGTGATCTTGGGCATGCACCAATAATAGTGACATATCAATCTGTTCGTTGTTTAATTCGGCCTGAATCAGTTTTGTTTGGGTGTTGTGGGCTTTATTCAAGATATTGTGTGCCTCACACATTTTTTTCTTAGATAAATCAAACTTTTTTTCATAGGCGAGTTGCAATGCCTCATAAGCAATTGCACGGGCATCGCCTCCATTTGAAATGATACTAAATATTTCTGGTTCAAGATTCATGTAAAACCCCCCAATGTAATTTCTTTACTAAATTTATAATAGCAGATCATGAAATTAAATTCTATGTTTTTATAAAGATTTATTGAATTTTTTTTTTCATATCTTTTATAATAAAGATAAATTAAGAAAGCCTTTTCATTTATTTGCGGGGAGATGATCAAATGAAAGTGTTATTTGTATGTTCCGGGGGTATGTCAAGCGCGATTGTTGTCGATGCCTTGAAAAAAGAAGCGAAAAAACACGGATTACATTTAGAGGTGAAGGCTATCGGATCAAACGAGGTGCAGCAAGAAATTGGATTGGGCTGGGATGTATGCATGGTTGCTCCACAGATCAGGCACAGGTTTGACAATATTAAAAAGCAAGCAGATGAAGTGGGAATCCCGTGCCGGCCGATTCCGCCTCAAGCGTATACGCCTTTAGGAGGACCTGCGTTATACAAAGCATTAAAAGAATTGATTAAGTAAATGAAATAATATTTCGATTAAGAAGGGTTTAAAATGGGGGGATAATTTTGAGCAAATTTACTGATTTTCTTGAACAAAAGGTTTCAAATCCAATGGCAAGATTAGCAGAGCAAAGACATCTTTTAGCCATTCGCGATGGTGTTGTTTCTGCTCTTCCTTTTATTATTGTCGGTTCATTTTTTTTGGTTTTTGCGTTTCCTCCTTTGCCTGAAAAATGGAAGGTTACTCAATGGTTGACAGCACATGCGACTGAGATTTTAATACCTTACCGGATGACAATGTTTATTATGTCTTTCTACATTGCTTTCGGGATTGGATATAATTTGGCAAATTCTTATAAAGTGGATCCGTTATCCGGTGGATTGATTGCCGTTTCGGCTTTGTTGTTAACCATTACTCCTACTGTCGTTGAAAAGCTGGGTTTTGTCATGCCAATGCAGTATCTCGGCGGACAAGGTTTGTTTGTGACAATATTGGTATCGATTGTTTCGGTTGAAATCTTTAGATTTTGCAAGCAAAGGAACATCACAATAAAATTGCCGAAACAGGTACCTGTATCTGTTAGCAGATCTTTTGAAGCGCTGATTCCGGTTGCGGTTGTTATTGTATTAATGTCCACTATTACTGTGGCAATGGGGGTTAACCTCCATGAGATTGTCCAAACCATTACTTCACCGCTTGTTAAGGTTGGTGACAGTTTATTTGGTGTTTTAGTTCCTGTTTTTCTTATTACCTTCTTCTGGTCTTTTGGTATTCATGGTGTTTCTATTGTTGGTTCGGTGGCTCGTCCTTTTTGGGAAATGTATTTGGCTGAAAATGCTGAAGCGGTTGCACAAGGAGCAAGCAAAATTCCCCATGTTGCTACCGAACCTTTATATCAATGGTTTATCTGGATTGGCGGTTCCGGCGCAACGTTGGGACTGGTAATCACAATGTTAATATTTGCAAAATCAAAGTATATGAAAAATTTAGCAAGAACAGCTGTGGTACCTAGCATTTTTAACATAAACGAACCTATTATTTTTGGTATCCCTATTGTTTTGAACCCGACATTAATTATCCCGTTTATTATAACTCCTATCGTTACTTCCACCATTGCATACTTTGCAACTTCCGTAGGTTTAGTGAAACCAATGTATGTTAAAGCGCCATGGACTTTGCCCGCACCGATCGGTGCTTACTTGGCCACTGGCGGAGATTGGAGAGCAATCCTATTGGTGATCATCAACGTGATTATATCCTTCCTACTATATTTGCCGTTCTTTAAAATGTACGATAAAAAACTGTTGGATTTAGAAAACGAATGCAATCAACAAGTGGAATCGGATAATAATACGAATGTTCAAGCATAAGGGAATCGGTATGATTCCTTTTTTACTTTAGGGGGAATGTCTGTTAAAGCCAATGATAAAACCTTCAATATAGCCGGAATAAAATTCCCCACTTGCAATAGAACCATAGTGTCAATGAGAGGAGCTATGGTTCATGATTACGAAAGGGAAATCTTTCATGATCAAAGAGATGTATGAAAAGGGAGTGAGTATTTCCCATATTGCGAGAGAATGGGGAATCGATCGGAAAACCGTCCGAAAATATATTCACTCCTCCCTTTGTTCGCGAGGCCACCAAGCGAAGCGCGGTAGGAAAAAGCGGATCTCATGCAAAAAGGACTCTCTCCCTGCTATGATAGTGATTGTTGACATCAACCGAAAACAGGAAGAAGAGAGTCCATGAAACGTCTTACCACAGAATGGCCTTTATGAAAAGAGCTGGAGGAACCATTGTTGAGAACTCTTCAAAACGTGTTTGCTCCCCTGTTGGTGGCCCCTGTTTCGCTGCCCCCCCTGTTTCCCAACGGTATGGCCGGGTGCTGTTGGTGGAAGT
>NZ_LQYX01000051.1:0-493 GCF_001587475.1 Geobacillus sp. B4113_201601 | reverse complement strand
TGAAATCCCGCCGCAGCTGGAAGGACCAAGGACTTTGGGCGTTACTGAAGGCGATGGTGGCCTAAATCGACGGAATAGGGTGGAGAACGGGGCAGTTGGAGGAGAAAGAGCCCCAGAGGGCAGCCTCGGCCCCGCCGAAGCTGGAGCGGATCAAACAGGCCAAACGGAAGGCAGGGCGGTTGTTGGCGGAGGTGATGCGCCAGAACATCCCGTGTCTTCAGCGGTCATCGGGGACGCCGATCTACCAAGCATTGTCGGCGCTTCGGGACGGTGGATAGATGTAAAAAATGGATAGAAAAAACCATCTCTAAGATGAGGGATGAGAGTCCGAAAGCGCTTACGATAACAATTCCTAAAAATGGTCTACCAACCAGTTATCGATAACGCCCGTAGTAGACCGAAAAAATGTTCTCCACAGTATCCATTCAGCCCAATACTAGCGAGATTTTCAGAATCCAGCACCAATAGGGCATTTCCGGTATCGAAAACGCCC
>NZ_LQYX01000010.1:0-949 GCF_001587475.1 Geobacillus sp. B4113_201601 | reverse complement strand
AGGCGCTCGCCGGTGATCGGGTCGTACTCGCCAAATACGCGCTGCACGTCATACCAGCCGAGAAGCTCGAAACCGACTTCCTTCATGTTGTCAGCGAGCGTCTCGTCCGCTTGGCGCATCGCCGCGGCGGTGCGGTAGAGCAGCTCTTCGGCTTCGTTGAGCTTTTCTTCGTAACGCCGCAGCCAATGAATCAGTTCGTCCCGCAGCGCTTCGATGGCAGGCGTGCTGACGCCAAGGAGGTCCATCGCAAGGGAAGAGGGCTCCCATGACAGCGTCGTCCGCGCCCGCTGGCACGCATCTTCGGCATCGGGAATGTGCTTTGCCACCGTTTCTAATTCATCAGGCCTCAGCCGAATCATCGCCCGCGCTGCTCCCTTTTATCCCCATCACCTAACAAACGTGGCATGCAACGCATTTTTCTTCACTCCTCCATTTATACTTTGTATAAATGGTAACAGAAGTGAATCAAGTATAAATTATGATTTTATTCCTATTTTATAGTAAATTCAGTGGTTATATATGCCTAATTTTTACATAACCGATAATACGAAATTCCTTTAACATATCCCCCTTTTCCTCCCCCACTTCTCTAAACAAAAAAAGAGAAACGGATTTCCTCATTTCCCTTGTCATTCCTTATTTTTCCCATTAACTATGTGCAATCAAAATAAACTCTTGCCACTCCTCCCCCTCGCCCCCTCATTCTTACAACACCTAATTCCTTCCATCCAAAATAAGGTCATGCACCAATTGCCCCTTTTCCCGATTTTCGTTTCGATTTTTTCTGTCACGACTTTATTATGATGGAGAATAAAGTGGTGATAGGGAATGAGGGGGAAGGCTGGATGGACAAGGGACTCCCCTTCTCCTCTTCACCTTTCCCGGTCCTTTGGCACAACTTTGTTTTGATGTTGGCAGGAGTTTATTTTGGTTGTAGATGAGCAAATTT
>NZ_LQYX01000050.1:0-17743 GCF_001587475.1 Geobacillus sp. B4113_201601 | reverse complement strand
CGCTACTCACATTCTACAGGAAAGGTGCTCTTTTTTCTATACCCTTTGGATTTTATTGGATAATCAACACGCCTGTGGACGATCAACTCATACCTGGGCTACAGAAAAAAAGTATTAAAGTTTGTTTAATTGAGAGAAGCGCTAAATATCGAGAAGACATTGTTTCCTACTATCAACAGCACAATCAAACAATAGAAGTTATATATGACGGTGATTCGGTCGAGGCATTGATTTCTATTGATCCTTCAAGCATTGATGTGCTTTTGATTGGCAAAGATTTGATCGAGGAATTGCCAGAAGGACTAATGTTTTTAAAAGCTAAAGGATTTCGTAAAATCGTTTTAATTGTGGAGGAATTTATTTCATTTTCCAATGATTCGAATGATGAATCTGTTCATGTTTTATATAAATATACTCCTTACACCCTGATTACCAAAAAAATACTTTCGCTGAAGTTTGATTTTAATGAGAAATCGCTTGATACAGCGTCGAGGGAGCTCACTCACTCCTTAAATAAGATGAGGAAGATCGTTTTTTATTCGCCCAAGGGCGGAGTAGGAAAAACCACACTTGCGGTAAATAGCGCTCTTCAGCTTGCATTAAAGGACAAAAAAGTTTTATTGGCTTATTTATCTATTTTTGGAAGTATATCTTCCGTTTTTAACCTTCCTCGCAATAAAAATTTGGCGGAAGCTATAGGGATACTGGAGCAACAAACATATAGTCTTGAGACATTGGAAAAAGCGATTTTAGACTCAATCATTGAGGTTGAAGTCCAGCATGACAAGAAGCTCTATGTTCTCGCTGCAGCGTCGTATATAAAGATGGGAAATCTTACTTTAGAAATGACGGATCAAATATTAGGGGCTTTGGAGAATTTAGATTTTGAAGCTATTATATGCGATACTTCGACAGAATTAACTCATAAAAATATCTCATTATTAAGTTGGGCTACGGATGTTGTTCTCATTACAATGCCTGATGTTGTTGTAAACTGGCAGTTACTGTCTGCGAAAGAGTTATTGCAAAAGCTAAAGCACCCTTATCAATCCCACTATTTAGTCGTTAATAAGTATAATCCCTCTTATTCGATTAACACCAAAGAAATCGAAATGGTGTTATCGATGAAGGCAGACGAAGTGATTCCAGACTTTGACCTTCAAATCCAAAATTTTGTAAATAGGGGGGCGTTGCTCGTTCACAAGTCCCAATTGAAAGTGCAGAGGCATTTTAGACGCGTAGCACACTTGATTTTCCCGATTTTTAACAATAAAGAGGTTGGGAAATTAGGTTTATTGTCTATTGGGAGGCAGAAATGAGGATAGAGGAAGCGATTAAGAAAAAACAGTTTTTTCATAGCGAAAGCATAGAAGCGACTTCTAGCTTTGCTCTTGAACAAAATGAGAAGGTGGACGATTTAAAGTATTCAGTAAGACAAAAAATTTTGTCACATTTTGGGGAAGAGCCGGAGTTGCTTCATCAGCCCGAGAAGCTGAAGCAGCTCGTTTGGAAGGCGTTCGAAGAAGAATATGAGGCGAATTATGTCGATCTTTTGCTTGATACAAGCGAAAAGAGGCTTATTACGGGGGAAATTGTTCGCAACTTGATTGGATTTGGAGTCATCGATCCTTTAATCAGGGATGAAGAGATAACGGAAATTATGATTAATGGGACGAAAGATGTATTTATTGAGAGAAGAGGACGGATTTCAAGGGCTCTTACAGAAGAAGGCATTCCTATTCAATTTGAATCTGAAGCGGATATTTTAAATTTAGTAGAGAAAATTGTCGCTCCGATTAATAGAAAAATAGATGAAAGCGATCCAATAGTTGATGCGCGCCTCCCAGACGGATCTCGTGTAAACGTGGTGATCCGTCCCGTTTCCTTAAACGGACCTGTCGTTACAATACGGAAATTTCCATCTAACCCCTACACGATGGAAGATTTGGTTCAATTAGGGGGCCTTGACCAAAAGATCGCCGAATGGCTCTCTTATTTAGTAAAGGCGAGATATAACATTATTGTGTCTGGAGGAACGGGATCCGGAAAAACGACGTTCTTAAATGCATTAAGTATGTTTATTCCTAGACATGAGCGAATTATTACTGTCGAAGATGCTGCCGAGCTCAAAGTTTCCCATATTGAAAACTTAGTAAGGCTTGAAACGAGACCGCCTAATATAGAGAATAAGGGAATGATTACGATCCGTGATTTAGTCAAAACAGCCCTACGGATGCGGCCGGATCGCATTATTGTTGGCGAAGTGCGGTCGGGGGAAGCTCTAGACATGCTTCAAGCGATGAACACGGGCCATGACGGTTCATTGACGACGGGTCATGCCAATTCGTCAATGGATATGCTATCAAGATTAGAAACAATGGTATTGATGTCTGGGCTTGAACTTCCGCTTCCAGCTATTAGAAGGCAAATTGCCTCTGCTGTCGAGTTTATTATTCACTTAGGTCGGATGCGTGACGGTTCGAGGAAGGTGATTCAAATTTCCGAGGTGCGAGATTTTCGCAATGGGGAGATCGAGTGTGTAGATTTATTTAAGTGGAAAACAACGCATGTCGGGGAGAATGGAACCGTTTTTGGCAGGCTTGAGTCTACTGGAAATGTTGTTAAACAAATGGATAAATGGGCGTCGCTCGGGATCAGTCAATCGATTAACGATATTTTTGATAAAAGGGTAATGATGCAATCATGATGCTAGCATATATATGCATATTAATATCCTTGTATGTATTATGCCGCTCTTTTTATGAGTTAATTTACTTATTAATGTATGGAAATGTTCCGACAAAAAAATTGCTTGTCAGTTATTTTAATAAGGGGCAAGAACATGATAACAAAAAAGGCTTGACGCTAAATAAGATAAAGCAATTCGTTTTTGATGGCGAAGACGGCAACAAGTACGAATGGATTAGAATAGTCTTCATATGCGCAGGATGCATGACTTTTGGTTTTATATTGTTTCAAAGCTTGTTTTATACCATTTTGAGCGGATGTCTCGGTTTGCTGTATCCAAGGATAGCGAAAAAAAGGAAGCAAGAAAAACTAAAAGAGGCGTTTATTTTGCAGTTTCGTGATGCCATTTTATCGATAGCCAACTCCCTTAAAGCGGGTGCGTCTTTGCAGACTGCTTTGATGAGATGCCAATATGACTTGGAAAAACAGTTAGGGAAAAAGAAATTAAAGCCTCTGTTAATAGAATTGGAGAAACTAAACAACAATATTAAGTTCGG
Organism: Geobacillus sp. B4113_201601; assembly: GCF_001587475.1. NCBI lineage: Bacteria > Bacillati > Bacillota > Bacilli > Caryophanales > Anoxybacillaceae > Geobacillus > Geobacillus sp. B4113_201601. The sequence goes on along the minus strand of NZ_LQYX01000050.1, from coordinate 14,498 downwards.
TCTTTCCGTCGATGAGTCACTGCTTCGGTTTAAAGAGCGAAACGACTATGAAGAGGTGCAGCAATTTATTGACGCCACTTTAATCACTAAATCGAAAGGCGGTAATTTGACAGAGGTTATTGAAAACATAAGTCAAATGATCAGTGATAAAATTACGATTCAACAGGAAATTAAGCTGGCTACGGCTCAAAAACGAATGGAAGCAAGAATATTGACGATCATGCCGATCACTCTCGTGTTTCTCATTATGCTGCTTAATCCTTCATATTTAGCGCCAATGTACGAGTCATGGGTTGGAACAACGTTGCTTTTTCTGGCCGCCCTTATGTTGGTTTTTAATTACTTTGTAGCAAGAGCGATTACTTCTATCAAGATTTAGCAGGTGAGCCCAAATGTTATTTCTCATTTCGTCATTAGTTTTTCTTACGATCTGCATCGCTTTCTTGCCCTTTAACATGTTGCGGATGTATAAGCTGCAAAAACGCTTTAACTTCCAAGCAGCCGGCGAAAAAGTCCCTATCAGCAAATACGGAATCGTTAAAAAGATCAGCCGAAGCGTTGGAAATTTGTTGGCGTTTCTTAATATACAAATGAATGCTAAAAGGAGAAAGGTTTTAACGGAAAAGATTATGGGAGCCGGTTTGGCAGGCAAGTGGACCCCGTTAGATGTTTACAGCCTTCAGCTTATACTGCCTGTGGCAGTCTGTTTATTTTATTTGATGCTGGCTCTTGCAAGCGGCGAAAGCAGTTTTTATATATTTGCGCTTGCGCTTTCTCCTCTTTCATATGCTTTGCCTGTTGTTTGGTTAAATGGTGAGATACGGAAACGAAAGGAAACGATCAGCCGCGAGCTGCCGCATTATGTGAATTCTATCGCGATCATGTGCGAGGCAGGGTTGAACCTATTTCCTGCCATCAAGGAAGTGGCGACGCGTAAAAAAGGCGTGTTATCTGAGGAGTTAAAACAAGTGATATACGAGGTATCCTTAGGAATTCCGCAAACCGAAGCGCTTGAGAGGATGGCGGAACGTTGCCAAATTGATGAGGTCAGCCGGTTCGTTTCAGCCGTTAATCAAACGCTTGAAAGAGGATCATCCGGCATTACCGCCATTTTACGGCAACAGGCCACAGAAGTGTGGGAAAATCGAAAAAAAAGGGCTCAAGAAATGGGCGCGAAGGCGTCAGTCAAACTATTCTTTCCGCTTATGCTGCTTGCTTTTCCTTCCACCATCATTTTTATCTTAGGCCCGGTGTTAATGGAATTGGCAAAATTTATTTTCAGCTAACAATAGGAGATGAGAAGCATGAAAATTCCAATTATGGAACCAGCGACAGGTGTGTATTTGGATGCGATTCGAAAGTACATCAAGTTTCGGCAAGTGCCGCTTATGAGTGCGGATTATATTCTCGACGGGAAACGGTATAAGCTGGTCGGACTGTACAAAAAGAAGCTCTTTGGCGGCATCGTAAACCGGATGTTGCAGAAGTTTATGGTTGTCGACGAACATGGGGCGGTTGTCAAAGACCCGGAACTCTCGAGAAAACTATTAGAATACTATTGTACATTTGAAAGTCTTTGGCTTTGCGAAACACGGATTGCGGCTGCTTTAAAACACGATCCGTCTTTTTATGAAGAAATATTGGCGGAGGCAGAGGGCATTATCCCTTTACTAATTCCTGTCATGAGGCAATTTAAAAATGGAGAAGAACGAAATCGATACCTTTTTCAGCAATTTTTCTCTTTTTTAAAGTTATATAACGAAAAGAGCATTGCTTTGGAACAAGTGGCAAGAGAATTATCCGCCCCTTTGTCGCTTGTTCTCAACCGACAGGCGGCTGATGAAGAGTTGTATAAAAAAGTCAAGAGTTTAGTTATTCAATTTGTGAACAATACCGACATCAGAACAATGAGCTTGATTGATCTTTACCAGGAAGGGGCTTTATTGTCTGTAAAACTAACGTTATCGGAAGCTGAACGTGATAAAACGATCCACTTGATCAAATATAAGAAAAGCATTGAAAATATAAAATTAATTGTTCGGGAAAGTATCCGTGCTATCCAAACGACAATGATGGATGGCATATCGTACGCTCGTACAACGGACCTCAATAAAATAAAAAGAGTAATTGAAGAGAGATTATACCCGAAAGAAGATATGATTACAGATTATGCTAATGAAATAATGAATAAAGCATGGATATTCCATAAATAAAAGAGGTGTTTTTGAGTTGCGCATCCCAATTATGGAACCAGCGACAGGTGTGTATTTGGATGCGATTCGAAAGTACATCAAGTTTCGGCAAGTGCCGCTTATGAGTGCGGATTATATTATCGGGGAAAGAAGTATAGGTTAGTTGGTTTGTACAAAAAAGGGTGGTTTAGCAGGTTAGCGAATGGGGTTCTCAATAAATTTGTCGTTGTCGATCAATCTGGAGCCATTGTAAGGGATTTAGCTCTTTCAAAAAAAGCATTGAATTTCTATTATACCCTTGAAACTCTTTGTTCCGCCGAAAGACGCATATATGCTGCTTTAAAACATGATCCGTCTTTTTACGAACAGATATTAGAAAAAGCAGAGGACATTGTCGAGTTTTTAATGCCCGTTATGCAAAAAATGAGGTTAGGAGAAGAAAAATATAGAAGGGGATTCCAGCATTTTTTCGATTTTCTAAAGTTATGGAATGAGAAAAGCATTCTTTTAGAATCGTTAGCTAGAGAACTGTCGGAGCTTTTACCGCTCGTTTTAAAGAGGCAGCCCATTAATCAAGAAACATATGAGAGAATTAAAAAATTAGTTATTCAATTTATCTATCTATTCAGACATAAGATCATTTGCCCTTATCGATCTTGAGTTAGAAGGACACTTATTCGCTGTAAAATTGATTTTATTAGAAGCAAAGTGTGATAAAACAAAATACAGGAAAATTATCGAGAACATGAAGACGATTGTTCGAGAAAGTTATGATGCTATACAAGTAACAAGAATGGAAGGCCTCAAATATGACAATACAATGGATCTTAATAAGATCAAGGAGATTGTTCAAAAGCAACGAGGCTCAAAAGAAGACATGATTGACGACCATGTTCATAAAGTGATTGATGAAAAATGGCTTTTAAGGGGGTGAGTGGAATGTAAGGAGAGGCTGTATACAATAAGAAATTTTGTATAAAAACAGGAGGTGTGGGACGTTTGCTGCGAAAGCAAAATGCGAAGCGTGCTATTTAGTTTGCTCACATCTGCCCTAATGGTAATGTGGGGAATTCTTTTTGCATTCGGAGCAGCTAATGTTGCCGCGACGGAGAAACCAAAGCCGAATGTAAAAGAAAGCGACGAGTTAGATAATGTACTTACCGGAGTAAAAGTGGTTAACGGTATGGCTACTAATCTAGCTGGTTTTAGTCAGTTTTTGATGGATATTGAAGCAAGCAACTCAGGTATTGGTCCAAGCGTGACTACTGGCTCAAAGGTGTTGCAAAGTACTTTACTGACAGCTGGGTTGTCAAAGGTAGTCGGTGATGGTGCTGGTGATAAATCGGCTGTTGGACAAGTAGCTGGTATCATTGGAGATGCAGGGGATGCTACAGGAAAAATATTTGATACAACCCGTGGTGCTAGATAAAATCAAGTAAGCATAAAAATAGCCCTTGCCTGCGGATCTCCTGTAGAATGAAAGTGCGACCCAACATTCGAAAGGAGAATCCCCATACAAGAGCACTTTCATTTTATTACAGATCAAGCCAAGATTCAAAAACAATATGCCGCCATTTTCTTTTTTGTTTCTGCCCAGCTGTCACAAATTCAATTCTATCTTCAACGCCGCAATCGTCATTTGGCGAAACAAGAAGACGCGGTGGTTATTGCCATTCATCTTTTAAGAAAGTTGCTTGGCTTCTCTTCTGAACGTGCATGGCATCGCTTTGTGACTGGGAACTTGTTCACGGATGGACAGTTTCTCGAACGTTCTCGATACCATCGCCGTTGCCGATCGCTGCGCTTTGCGATCAAATGGATTCGTCATCAACTAGCGAAACGTGGTCAACACCATGCCTATGCGGTCGTAGATAGCATGCCAATCGAGTGGTGCCATGCCGCAAGAATGGACCGTGTCAAACGATTTCGAGGCATCGTTGACATCGGGTTTTGTGCATCGAAAAAGCAGTGGTACGATGGGTTTACGTTTCATCTTCAAGTGACAGACCAAGGGCTACCTATGGGATACGTAGTAACCGAGGCGTCCTGTCACGATCGAACCGCAGCTGAAACCGTCATGACTCCAATTCCTCATCCCTATAACTTGGGTACAAGGGATTCATCAGTAGCGAATGGCAAAAAAAAGTTGTATGAAGCGTACCACATCGCTTTTTGGACTCCATCTCGCAAAAATCAGAAACACCGCCCATCGGAATCATGGGAGACATGGCTCAAACAAAAACGGAAAGTGATCGAAACGGTGTTCTCCGTCCTTATCGACTAGTATCGTATGGCAGACATTCGTGCGAATTCGATTTTAGGGTTTGAAGTGGCACTCGATGGCATCTTGTTGGTGTATTCACTTGTAACACTTGGGCTAGTTGAGCGCTAGCGCTCAACTAGCACCACGGGTTTTATTAATACCATCTAGTTTAATGACTTCCAAGTCGAAATCCTCCCTGTTCTTTAATAGGCACTTAAACCTTTTTTGCGTTTCGCTAATGCAAAAAGCCAATTAAAAATTAACAGACCGATTACGATATAGAAAAGGCATTTACAAAGTCTATCAGACAGAGGAAAGTTAATAATATTCAGAAATACCGACCAAAAATTCAAACGATACAAAGTCATACAAATCCAATTCTGTTTTATTTATTTTTAAATTTACCAAAATATATCCTTTTTTCATAATAATACTACAATCCGCTGTCGATTGCAAAAAACTAGACCCATGACAACCCATTAAGATACTAATGCCAAGTTCTATGCCGCGAAGCAAGAGATTCCCATTGATGTGATCAAAAAACAGCTCCATGTTGCCTAGGAGGCACCCTGTTTGTCTCTTTGTTTATGGAAAATGTTGTAATGAAAAAATGATCATCTACAGTATTAAATTGAGGAGTGCTCTTCCTACCGCAAAGCCGCCAATACGTTGGAGTCGATCGTGAGAGATGCGGTCCTCAGCCATGAGGCGATTCGTCAGCTGGTGTTGGCGGTCCCTGTTTCGCTCCTCCCTCTGTTTGATGAGGGATGAGAGATGAGAGTACAAAAGCGCTTACGGATATAAACTTGTGAAAATGGCCCAATCACCCGTGATTTCAAAATTCCATAAGGAGCCAAAAAACGTTCTCCACCAAGTCTTGGCCGACTCGAATTTCAAAAAACCGATCGAATTCCCGCCGCATAAATGGTAAAATGGGAGTATAGACTAGTTCCTGTATCCTACGTGAATCAAGGGGGCCAACCATGATGGAAGAAAAACCGATCTACTACGATGGGAGCGGTCATCTGCCTAGCGAAAATGAAAGCGGTGTCAAAGGTGAGTTGTTTACGCTCACGGATGAGATCCGAAAACAAATCAGCGGCAATCCGTTTGTTGTTGAGCAAAGCGAATAACCGATCCGCACGTCAATTGCCTCTAGGGCAATTTTTTTTTGGGCAAATGATTTGCGAAATTCGTCTCCTCCTTCTATAATTATCTCTCGTTCGAGATATTTGGGACAAAGATAAATGCATGCCGTTGTGGCAAGCGGCACACACTAACATGCTGAGATCATCAAGAAAGGGAGTATGCATCATGACGAAAGTATTGTATATCACCGCCCATCCCCACGACGATACACAATCGTACAGCATGGCGGTCGGGAAGGCGTTTATCGACACGTACAAGCAAGTGCATCCGGATCATGAAGTGATTCATCTCGACTTGTATAAAGAATACATTCCGGAAATCGATGTCGATGTATTCAGTGGATGGGGCAAGCTCCGTTCTGGCCAATCGTTTGAACAGCTCTCGGCCGAGGAAAAAGCGAAAGTCGGACGGATGAACGAGCTGTGCGATCAGTTCATCTCCGCGGACAAATACGTGTTCGTCACGCCGATGTGGAACTTTTCTTTCCCGCCCGTATTGAAAGCGTACATTGACGCGGTGGCGGTGGCCGGAAAAACGTTTAAGTATACCGAGCAAGGACCGGTCGGGCTGCTGACAGACAAAAAAGCACTCCACATTCAGGCGCGGGGCGGTTTTTATTCGGAAGGCCCAGCGGCAGCGATGGAAATGGGACACCGCTATTTAAGCGTCATTATGCAATTTTTCGGCGTGCCATCATTTGAAGGCTTATTCATTGAGGGGCATGCGGCTGTGCCGGAAAAAGCGGAAGAAATTAAGGCGAACGCCATTGCCCGGGCGAAAGACTTGGCTCATACGTTTTAATTAAAGTTTTCCGCCTCACTCCATGAGCGATCGTCCACTGATCGAACGTAACATCTTTTTTGGATCCGGCTAAGGTGCGAAATGGAGGTGTGAAATGTGAGTATGGTATAATAACCATATCAACGAGGGAGTGGAGGTTTCTCTTTTGTGAACGAACAGAAGCCAAATGAGCGGGTGCGTCTGCACGCGGCAACTGCTGTATTGGCCGCTGTCTGGTTCTGTTGGTTGTTGCTTTCGGGCGGTTGGAATCCGCTTCCGCCCCGCCTTGACCATTCGCTTGACCTTGTTTTGGGGCTTGCCGCTGTTGTTGCTTGTTGGCTCGTCGCTGTGCAAGGGTGGGCGGTGTTCCCGCATACATTGTCAATGGAACGGTTGATTATGGGGGCGTTATTTTTTTCAGCGGGAGCGCTTTTTTCATGGTCAACGGTGTGGTCGTTTACAGCGACTGGCGTGTCGGCGGCGCTGTTTGCGCTTGCTGCCCGCTTGACGCTGGCCGTGGGTTTTCTTTTTCTGTTTTCGCGCCCGGATGAAGTGATGGAGCGGCATAGCGGACAGCGGTGGCAAGCGTTTTTGGCCGCTTTTGCTTACACAGCTGTCGTCGGGCTGTTCATTCATATGGTGGCGACGGTGGGAGCGGAGGACGGGACAAGCCGCTGGCGACTTTGGTGGCAGGTCGGAACCGGTGTGACTGGCTTGCTTGACGTGGCGGCGGGGGTGCTCGTGTGGCGCCGCTGGCGACAAGGCGGCTCTTCTTCGCTTTTATACTGGCCGCCGGCTTGTTTGTTGTTTGCCCTTGGACAGGCGTTGCTGCTGGTTGGCGACGGGTCACGGCTTTGGGGGCCTTTGTATGAGATGGCCGGCTTCTTGTATGTGGTGCGCGCGATGTACGCGGAAACGGTGGAAAAGCCGTACACGGAGCTGAAGCAGCGCGAACAGCAGCTTGAGATGATGGCCAATGCGCTCGGTGAAGGGTTGCTGATGGTCAATCGGGACGGGCGCATCGTTTGGATGAATCCGGCGGCGGGCCGCTTGATCGGCGCCGCTCCGGGTGAGGCAAAAGGAAAGCCATTGTTTTCATTTGTCTCACTGGCGCGTCCGGATGGGGCTGCCTGGGATTGGAAGCAGCTGCGCCGCGTTGTGAAACGTTTGAAAAGCGGCGAAGTGATTCGCGTCGAGGAAGAGCCGTTTCGGCGGCGGGACGGCGTTTGCTTGCCGGTCGGTTATACGCTCGCGCCCGTGATGGAAAACGGAACGTTGACCGGGCTCGTCGCCGTCTTGCGCGACATGACTGAGAAAAAAGAAAAGGAGCGGCTTGAGCGCGAACGCGAGCAGCTTGATTTTGAAATGTCGTTGGCCGCCAATATGCAACGGTCGCTCTTGCAAGCGTCGGCTGCAGCCGATCTGCCTTCCTATGTGGACATTGGGGTTCTCAGCGTGCCTGCTCGCGTGCTTAGCGGGGATTTTTATCATTTCGCGGTCCACCAGAGGTCGGTATCCGTTGGCATTGCCGATGTGTCGGGGAAGGGCATTCCGGCGGCGATGATCATGACGTTAATGAAGTTTATTCTAGACCGAACCGTTCATTACGGGACGCAGCCGCATGTGTATCTCGACTTGTTGAATCGGTTTGCCTACGATTACACGGAACCGTCCATGTTTGTGACGATGGTAGTCGGCAACTACAATGAGAAAACGCACGCTTTTTCCTACGCGTGCGCGGGGCATGAGCCGGCGCTTCTCTATAAGGCGAAAACAAAACAGTGCGTACCGCTCCGCGCCAAAGGATGCGCGCTCGGTTTATTTCCGCAATTTTCCTTTGAAACTCAGTCGGTCGTGCTAGAGCCGGGGGATTTTGTGTTGCTGTACACGGACGGAGTGACCGAAAAACGCAACGCCGAAATCGATGACGGGTTTTCCGTTCTTGCTTCGATGCTCGCTCGCGTCAATCTTGATCAGCCCGCTGCGCAAATCGTTCACGAGCTATATGAGCAAATTCGGGCATATCACCGATACGAACAAAAGGATGACCAGACATTGCTGCTGCTGCGCCGCCGTTAGTGCCTGTCCGCACTCGGCGGCGCCGTTTTTGGTTCGGCGAGCGATGGTTCGAATGCGGAGCAACGCGCAGCCGCCGTCTTTTCTTCGCCAAACAGCATGATCCCTCTTTCTTCCTTCGTTTGGCTTGACGGTGTGAAGATCAGGACGGATGGGCGGCAAGCTGTCGTTTCAGTTTGTCGATCGCTCGCTTTTGGATGCGGCTGATCGTCATTTGTGAGACGCCGAGCCGTTCGGCGAGCGAGCGCTGCGTTTCTCCGCGGCGGAAAACGGCGTCAATGACGAGCCGTTCCTGCTCGCTCAGCTTGTCGATCGCCTGCTGCAAATCCAAACGTTCGATCAGCGCTTCAACCTCATTTGTCTGATCAGCGATAAATTCTCCGATGGTCGTTCCGTCCTTTTCGCTGTCTTGCACGGGGGCGTCGATCGAAACAGGCTGGTAATGGTCGCGGCCGGCCAAAATTTCAATCGTCTCCTCCGCTGATAAGCCTAGATGGTCGGCGATTTCATCGATGGTCGGCGAACGTTCCAGCTTGATGGTCAACTCGTCGATGGCTTGCTGCACTTTACTTCCTTTTTCTTTCACCTTGCGCGGCACTTGAATGTACCACGCTTTGTCGCGCAAATAGTTTTTCATATAGCCAATTAAGCTTTTCATCGCGTACGATTCGAAGCTCGTCCCTTGGTTTGGATCGTAATGCTCAAGGAGACGCAAAAACGACAACCGTCCGACTTGAAACAAATCTTCGTAAAAGTCGGGGCGGCTGCGCGCCATTTTTCTCGCCGCCGCCACAATCAGCGGTTCAAAGCGGACGAGCAACGCCGTCGCCGCTTCTTCCGCCTTCGTTTGTTGGTAAGCAGCAATCAAGGCGTCAAGCTTGCTCTTGGACAGAGGAGGGGGATATAGAGTCATGGGCATGCTCTCCTTCTCCGCGAGGGCGGAATTTCGTCAGGCGGACTTCCGTGCCGCCTTTTGTGCTGACAGTGACGTCGTCCATGAGCGCTTCCATTAAAAAGAGGCCGAGGCCGCCGACTTTGACGTCTTCAAGCGGTTTCGTGGACAGGGGTGCCGCCTGCTTGGCCGCCCGTTTGTAATCGAACCCTTTGCCTTGATCTTTGATGATGATCGACAGCGCGTCGGTGCTTATCTCAAAGCGAAGATGAATGACGCCGCCTGCCCCGTTGTAGGCATGCAGCACCGCATTGTTACATGCTTCGGAGACGGCGACTTTCATATCCTCTATTTCCTCATACGAAAATCCCATTTTGGCGGCCAGCCCGTACAAAGTCAGACGCGCGATATCGATGAATTGCGCATCGGCTGGAATCGACAGCTGTACGATCGTTTCGTGCTCTTTCATGATTGGCTCTCGATCCTTTCTGTCGTGTCATTTGTTTCGGAAAAAAAGTGAGAGACGCCGGTTAAATCAAACAGACGCTGTACTTTGGGCGGCACGTTTTCAATCAGAAAGGGAGCTCCTTGCTTTTTGCGGGTTTTCAGCAGCGCCACAAACATGCCGATGCCGGTGCTGTCAATGTACGTCAACTCGTCTAAGCGGATGACAAGCGTTTTGGCCGCGTCATGGGCGAGCGGTTCAATGGCACGCCGAAACTGCTCGGCCGCCGCTAAATCAAGCTCTCCTTTTATGTATACCACGTGTCGGTCTGACCGTTCGTCATGAACGAGATGAAATTGTTTCTTTTCCATTTCCATTCACCTCAAATGATCGCTCGTTTGTTTTTACGGTCGCATGCTCTTGTCCACCAATCAGGCGTTTACAATGACTATACCCCTATTTTATACTATTTGAAACAGAAAAGGGGGATGATCGGTGTTCGAAAAATGGAAGTTATGGGCAAAGAGGCTGAAACGGGAAATTTTCGTCTTGTATTCGGCCAGCCGCGACCGCCGCGTCTCGGTCTGGTTGCGTCTCTTTATGCTGACTGTCGCGGCGTACGCGTTCAGCCCGATCGATTTGATCCCCGATTTCGTTCCGGTTCTCGGGTACGTGGATGATTTGCTGCTTGTGCCGCTTGGCATTTACTTGGCGCTCAAGTGGCTGCCGAAAGACATCGTCGCCGAACACCGGGCGCGGGCGGAAGAGCTCGCTAGGCGCGGCAAACCGACGAATTGGACCGCCGGGGCGCTGATCCTGCTTTTGTACGTGCTGCTTGCTGTTGGCCTGCTCCGGTGGCTGATTTCAGGGCGCCTTTGATGGCTGGGGCAAAGGATTGGTGCTTTTGGTTGGAAAGCGAGCTTCCCCGATGGCTGCCGTTCACTTCGCTTTGCCGGCGGTGTGTTTTTCGTTACAATGATAAAGGAAAAAGCCGATGGCAAAGGAGTGGCTCAGAATGCCGATTCTCAAAAACGACTGGGCTCCGCTGCTTGAAGAGGAGTTTCAAAAACCGTACTACTTGAAGCTGCGCGAGTTTTTAAAAGAGGAGTACCGGACGCGGACGATTTATCCGGATATGCACGATATTTTTAACGCCCTTCATTATACGCCGTACGCGAACGTCAAAGTCGTGCTGCTTGGGCAAGACCCGTACCACGGTCCGGGGCAGGCGCACGGGTTGAGTTTTTCCGTCAAGCCGGGCGTGCCGGTGCCGCCGTCATTAGTCAACATCTTCAAAGAGCTGCATGACGATCTTGGCTGCTACATCCCGGATAACGGCTACCTTGTGAAATGGGCAAAGCAAGGGGTGCTGTTGTTAAACACGGTGTTGACCGTCCGCCGCGGCCAGGCGAATTCCCACCGCGGCAAAGGGTGGGAATATTTCACCGACCGCGTCATTGAACTCGTCAATGAAAAAGACGATCCGGTCGTCTTTTTGCTTTGGGGACGGAATGCGCAAGAGAAAAAAGAACGGATTACGAATCCGCGCCATCATATCATCGAGGCGCCGCACCCGAGCCCGTTTTCCGCCGCGCGCGGCTTTTTCGGTCACCGCCCATTTTCGCGGACGAACGCGTTTTTAACCAAGCACGGACGCGAACCGATCGACTGGCAAATCGAAAACATCGGCGCCCGCGCCGAGTGAGCGAGGAGGAAGAAGCATGTCCATTTCCTTTGCCGCCATTGTTGGAAAAATGGAAGATGAGCTCCGCAAAGCGAAGGCGGCTCATGACCCACAGCGGATGCGCGAACATATCGCCGCTGTTCGTGCCTTATGCGATTTAATGTTAGAAACAACGGCTCAACCGCAGCCGGCCGTTCCCTCTCTCTCAACAGGGCCGCTTGTCGTCGGCGGGCCGATGTCGGTTGCTGGTGGGCTGTCGTTAGGATCCGTTTCCGGCCGGGGGCGCTCCCCTGACATTGATGACGAGGCGAACGGGGAGTCGTTGTTAGATTTTTGACGGAAAGACAAGGAAAACCCGTGAAGCGGCTCTTTCCTTTTAACACATTCACCGAGAAGTCTCCCACCTCGAAATGGAATGTAGGTGGGAGAGGTTCATAGAGCTTGTTCTGTTTGGCGCCGGAGGACAAGAAGCGGTTCTCCGGCCTGAATGCAGGTCTGGCCAGTGGCGCTCCCGATCGGCTGGTTCCATCGATGGGTTCCGATCGATTAGTCTTTGGTTGTCATGGAACATTCCCATTTGAAAGAAAACAATCTCCCATTTAGAAAGGCGGGACAGCTATGAAAACATTTGTCCTTCTCGGCGCGCTCAATGCGTTTTTAGCCGTGGCGTTAGGAGCGTTTGGCGCACATGGGTTGGAAGGGAAAATTCCGGATCGGTATTTGGAGATTTGGAAAACGGCGGTGCAATACCAAATGTTTCATGCGGCAGGCTTGTTGGTCGTCGGCCTGTTGCTTGGCAAGGCGCCAAATGTCGGGCTGATCGGTGCCGCGGGCTGGGTGATGCTGGCGGGGATTGTTCTGTTTTCTGGCAGCTTGTACGTATTAAGCGTTACGCAACTCAAGCCGCTTGGCGCCATCACCCCATTGGGCGGTATTGCTTTTTTAATCGCTTGGGTGATGATCGGATATGCGGCGTTGAAGTGGCTGTAACGCGGAGCCGAACGAAAAGGCCGGTGGCGGGCCGTATGGTTTGGCGGAAGCTGACAACGATCGCCAGCTTAATCGGTAAGCCGGAAATGGGTTGCGGGTCATATCGTGTGGAGGAAGCGGCCCGTTCGTATCTAGCGATGATCTAGGGGTTGATCCCCAAAGCGATCTATCGTTCAGATCCGACCAACACCTCGTGTGACAAAAGCGGTCGGTGCGTCTATACCGATGAGAGAGAGGGCTGACCGGAAAGGCGATCTCCCCCTCAAGAAAGACGCAACATCCCGTGTGGCAGGGAAGCGGCAGGCGCTTATATAGCGATAAGAGAGGGTGTCCCGGTCCGTTTGGGACACCCTCTGGCATAAAGGGACAGCTTGGGACGCCGCTCAGCGCGGAGAATAGGAGGAAAGCGGCGCCGCTGTCGCACCGGCGAACGGGTATTCGTAGGCGATTTCCCCTTCAAAGGTGACGTAATCGAGGTAAATCATCGGGATCAAATAGCGCGTTCCCGTTTGCGGATCGCTCAAAATGACATGGTCGCGCCCCGCTGCCTCAATCACGCCGCGGAATACTTTCGCGTTCCACTCACGGTTGTTTTCAAACGTCGCATACACCGTGGCGACTTTCCCTTTGTTTAACCGCAAAATGTTTTCAATATACGACTCTTCAAGCGGCAACATCCCCGGGATCGCCGCTCCTGCCGCCGCAGGCGCAGCGGCGGTAGTCGGTGTCGGTGCGGTGAAGGTTGGCGTTTGCAGCCCGAATGTCGGCGGCGTCATCGCCGGAGCGGAGACCGCTTGTGGATAGTACGAATATGGGTACCAAGCTGGATAATACGGTTGCGGATACGCATAGCCGTATGGATACGGCGTGGATGGCTGTTGCCGCTGCTCTTCCTCCTCCGAATAAAAGTGATAGTCTGTATAGTTGGACATAGGAACCCCTCCCCATATGAAAAAATGTCAATAAACGCGCGGGCAGTCCGATTGGGTCGGCGCAAAAAAGCAGTGTGATTTATACCGGCCGACGTTCCATTGGTTGAACCATTGCGGTGGGCAAGGCTCGCCTTCAGGCGGCTTAAAAAACCAAAGCGCATTGGTCGCGGGATGGTAGCGCCAGCCGCGGATCACTTGACGTGCCAACCCAATATCAATATCGCGCGCCCGTTGGTAAAAGTACCCTTTTTGCACCGCTTCAAAGCCGCCAGGGCTCTGGAACACCATTTGCCGGATGGAGCGGATACCGCGGAAATCAAGGCAGTCGGCGATGACGCGGTTGATGCCGACGTTGCCGACCATGAGCATCCCAAGCCGCCCGTCTCCTTCCGCTTCCGCCCGCATGAGCCGAGCCAGCAGCTTCACGTCTTCCTCGGTGTGGGCTACAACGGCCATATCGTCACCTCAGTCGTTGTGAATTTCGACAGTAATAGGCTATTGGCGGAACGAGAAAATGGTGACAGGCGGACAAACGGTTAAAACGGAATTTCTGATTTTATATGTATGGGGTAGTTTGCCTGTATATGACCGAAACGAGCATTGTTGGCTAAAACCAACAACGGTTTTTCGAATGGAGAAATGACATGGTAAAGCTGTATACACGATGAAATCACCATTCCCCTAGGAGACTGGTGATCTACTCGTGGATACGGCTTTGCCATCCCATTTCTTAACTACTGTAGATGAGCATTTTTCATTACAATAATTTCCATGCCCTAAGAGACAAACAGGGGACCCCTTAGGCGACATGGAGCAGTTTTTTGATCACATCAATGGAATCTCTTGCTTTGAGGCGCCATCGATGAACTCGACGATGCTGTGTCCTTTCCGAGACCGAAGAAGCTCCAGTCCGGAAGAGAGGTCTTGTTGAGATGCCGCGATGCTGTATATGCAGGCGAACAGCACCACTGCCCCATACCGTTTCACCGCCCGAATGTGACGAACACGGTACCATCTGACTTCAGCTGGTCTTTGGCCTGCCGGAAAAAGCATTCGATCGTCCAGCGCTGGGCATAGTAACGCAAGATCTCTTCA
>NZ_LQYX01000049.1:0-984 GCF_001587475.1 Geobacillus sp. B4113_201601 | reverse complement strand
CATGGCAAACATGACCGTAGAGCTGATCAATAAGGCAATCAACGTTCCATACAAGTGGCACTGAAAGCGAGTCCCTTTCATCCGTTTGAATCGATGAATGTGAAACAGGGATTTCCATGTTTTAACTATCACCTCAATTTGCCAGCGAAGAGAATACAGCGTATGAATGTCATGCAAGGAGGTATCAATCGCTGGAATATTGGTGATATATACATATATTGGGTGGGGACGTCGCGTCACGTACGCGGCCCCTTTTTGTTTGGCCTTCTGTTTCCATTGTTCTTCCTTCTGTTGTTCCTGTTTTTCGGTCAGCCGATACACAATGAGTCGCGGTTGATGAACTTTCTTTCCACTGACATACACATCTTCCAGTTCTATGGTTTCTCCGGGTTGCAGCATCGCAAGGAAATCCTCTGGTTCCCATTTTCGAAATTGGTCTCCTTCTTTTTGGTAAATCCCTACATTGTGTTTGAGCCGCGAAATGTAAAAGGCTCCGGCATCATGAATCGCTTGCAATCCCTCAAGAGAAAAATAGCCCAAGTCTTTCAAACAAAGGTCTCCTTCTTGAATGGTCGATCGAAGGGACGCTCCGTAGGCGGCGTCATGATGACGAGCATCCCCAACGTCCACATGGAGAAACTTCCCTTCTAGACATTCATATTCTAACTGAATTTTCACCCCAGGCCCCGCACATCCCTCGTAAATCCCTTGGATCTCAGGAGGCAGTTGAAACGACGTGGAATCGAGAATGCGAATCCGGCGAAACAGCGAATGTCTTTGACACACGTGACGGGCCTCCTGCGTCTGATGAATCAGCAGTTTTTCGAACACCGCTTTGAGGAAACTCACTGCTTTTTCGTTAAACCGTTGATTGAGCCCTTCCGCACTCAGAGAGGTGTTTTGCTTAAGAGCTAGAGCACTGCAGAGCTGCACCAATGATTTTTGACCGCCTTCTTCTTGGAGAAATGTGCAAAGTGCCACGAA
>NZ_LQYX01000048.1:58779-59348 GCF_001587475.1 Geobacillus sp. B4113_201601 | reverse complement strand
CGGCGTACCGGGTATGGGAAACGGCCTCGACGTATGAAGGCCACCCCGTTCGGCTGATCGTCGTCGAATCGAGCGCACTCGACCAGCGCAAAGGAAAAACGCTCGAAAAAGAGCGGGTCAAAGAAGCTGTGCTTCTTCGCGAGGAACAAGCCCGTTGGGAGCGTCACCCCTTCTCCTGCCGCGAAGACGCCGAACAAGCCTTGGCGTCCCTCAAGGCGTCCCTTCGCCCCCGGTTTCATCGGGTCAAGGCCGCGGTCGAAGAGATCGTGCGCCCGAAAAAACGGCGCGGCCGGCCGAAAAAAGGGGTGGAACCCGAGATGGAGACGCTGTATCTTTTGCGCCTGGACGTCGAATTCCACCAACAGGCATGGGAACAGGCAAGACGGAAAGCGTCCCGGTTTGTCCTCGTCACGACCGTTCCGAAGGAATGGAAAGGCCGAACGATGGATGCTCGAGAAATCTTGAAGTTGTATAAAGGGCAAATCTCGGTGGAAATGAACTTCTCCTTTCTCAAAGATCCGTTCTTCACCGACGAGATTTACGTCAAAAAGCCAGAACGGGTGGCGGTG
>NZ_LQYX01000048.1:56410-58769 GCF_001587475.1 Geobacillus sp. B4113_201601 | reverse complement strand
CGGGCAAGCGATTTTTCAGTTGTTTGAGTATGTGAAAGTCGTCCTCCTCAAGCTGCCGGATGGACGCATCCAACGCGCGCTAGGAAAACCGCTCACCCCTGATCAGCGAAGGATCCTGCAGGGATTGGGCATGGACGAGAGCATTTACGTGTAACGTCATATGGAACGACTAGCGATGGTAAAAAAAGGATTGCCATCGCTTGTCGTGTTGGTCAAAAAGTTATTCTGAAAAACTAAATAAAAAATCCTTTGTTTTGACCTTGTTAGGGTGCGAAATGTGAGGTGGAAGATCGTCTTCATGGTATCATCGCACACGACATGTTTCACTTTCGCAAGGAAGAGAGTCCTTTTTGCATCTTTTTGCTTACTTCCCCCGCCCCACCGAAGGAAATCCTCCTCTTTTTGAATGGAAGGGGAACTTCTTTCTCCTACAAACATTTTCCTCATACTATAACTGTTTGCGTAAACACTTTGCATATCTCTGTACTTTCATTTTGTGGAAAATAACTTCTTCCTTTACTACGTCCAAATCCTGTTTCTGACAGGCTAACACACTTTTGTTATGCTGTACAGATGCTTCATCTTCCAAACATCCAATGAATTCCAGCCTTGGATGCCCGTCCTTTTCGTCAGCCAACTGTTTAAAGTATTCAGCTTATTTGAATAGTTTCCTTACTTTTAACGCTGTCTGTGGGGCGTTACTACCTAAACGTTTCAGCTCGTCCACCTGTGCCATTAGAACTGCCTTTTCCTGTGCTTGTTTTGCCGTTCTCCTTTTCATCCTTTGATTTTGGGCATACCAAAAAAGCTCATTCCGCCTTATCATTCAAGTTGGAATAGGCCTTTGAAAGCTGATCTAAGCGTGTTCGTTGAGTTGTTTAATGTTTGGTTTGTTGGTTGTATGGTACGATCCTGCTGTTAATGATGTAAACCTCACGTAATTGCATCCCGTTTAGAAACTATTTTTTCTCTCTTTCCACCGTCTCTAAATATCTTTTTAAATGTTTTTTTCCAGAGTTACTTTTAGGCATAATTCCAAGATACTTATATTTCCAAATAGTCTTTCTTTCGTGCAAGTCTGCATTTGAAAGATCATCATAATTAAAATCAATTTTAAATTTTCCTGTATTGTCCAAGATTAAAGTGAAATTGGTCCAAGGCTCTTGAGTGTTATCTTTAAACTCTGTCCAGAGCTTCTGAGTAAGATCCATTAATTGATTCAATTTTTCTGAATATTCATGTTCACTTACTCTAAAAATTTCAGGAATATCATGACTGTAAACAGGTTTATCACTTCCTTCAGGATAGTAATAAAAGTAAGCAGTTCGAGAGCCTTCAACAATCTCACCATATAGATAAACCTTAGACCATTCCTCAGGAATAGTATCAACAACAACTTCTGCTATCTCATGGTATAGGATTCCTAATTTTTCTTCATTCATCTAACTTCCCCCCTAGTACATTATCAAATCGCCTAATTTCCCAATCATCATCGCCAATTTTGTACTTAATATCAAAACTTATTGGGCGGTGAGAATCTCCCTTATAATTTGGCTTTATCTTTACTTTCACTTCATCGCCTTGTTTAATTGCTTCTGCCCAAGTATTCTCAAGTTTCTTCCATTCACCCTTATTGAGATTCCCATTCATTGGTACAAGATTATCGAGATCACCTGAACCTTTAAAAATACTTGCAATTAAATGCCCACCTTCATCATCTGGCAATCTGTCTTCCCGTCCTGCAACTTTCTGAGCATAATTATTTCTTTTTCCATGTCCTAACTTGAGAGTACCTTCAGCACTGGAAATCCGTCCATTACTATCTGTTTTATAAGTTTATCCCTCTTTACTTGTATACTCAATATCTGGTTTTAGTACCTTTTTACGACCATCTTTAGTGTAATGATCTCCATAACTCACTTTAGTAGGAACTTTTGGCGTCCCCTTGGCACCCTTCTCAACCATTTCCCCCTCAACTTTCTTGATCATGTTGAGGGACGCATCTTTTGCTTCGTTCATCCACCCCCGAGGCGCCGGCCCCACTCCCGCATACGCCGGCTGCCATGAAACGGAGGCGACGTTCCCTACTAATTCGTCCCATTGCTTCTTGAACAATCGGGCTGTTTCGGCAAGAGGGGAGCGGACGGTTTGGCGAAAGGCGATGTCGCCGATCGCTTTCATTTTATCATCGCACACGACATGTTTCACTTTCGCAAGGGCGGAGGCGGCATCGATCGCCTTGGCGCCCTTGATCGCCGCTTTTCCGGCGACGCCGGCACTTTTAGCCGGGGGTACAATCGATAACAGCAACATCCCGCCCGCCAGCAATCGGTCCCCGACCGACAGGTGCTCGCCGGTA
>NZ_LQYX01000048.1:53399-56400 GCF_001587475.1 Geobacillus sp. B4113_201601 | reverse complement strand
CGGGTCGTACTCGCCAAATACGCGCTGCACGTCATACCAGCCGAGAAGCTCGAAACCGAATTCCTTCATGTTGTCGACGAGCATTTGATCTGCCTAATGTGTTACTGTAGAAGTGAATTATCGAACCATCCCCGTTATATTTAAAACAGAAAAACCTTGAAAGGCTTGTGGCCAATCAAGGCTATCTTTATTATTTATAATCAACCGATCCTATATATTTAAGATTACGAGTCTCCTTTACCGTACCATCGTATTTAAAGTCATAGAGTAATACAATAGAATTTACTTTTTCTATTAAATCACCATTATTTAGATTTAAGAACTTGGGGATTATTACATTATCATATGAAAAACCCTCGAGTAGGTTTTCAAAGCTTTGGGAAGGTTCATTATAAAAGTGTGTTTCTTTAAAATCCTCATCATAGTATTCAATTTTAAATTCTTTTTCAAATTCAGAAGGTATAGCGTCACCATCCTCATTATATTTAACTAGTAAATATTCTTGAAATTCCTTAGCGGATTTAAAATGACCGACCCATAGCGATACAAAACCTTTACTTTCCATAAACATTTTCCCCCTTCATTTATGGTCTTAATCCTTCGGGTAACGCGTCTACACCGCCTTCAAGTCTATAATGAGCCCAATTTTGAAGTCTCCTCTTAAAAGTGGCATAATCTAGTGAAGTGTCAATTATCTCTAATAATTCATTATGAGCTTTGGTGGAACCTTTTCCCCCATGGATTCCTTTTGGATTAACAAATTTTACATCTTCTATGGCAGTTCTTAGCTCCTTGATTTGTTCTGCTGTAATTCCCCAGCGTTTAAAAATAGGAGCTCGAGATACTAAATGCCACTCATGGAATCCTCCTGGATGTCTAAGTCTACTTTCAATAGCCTTCCTCAATTTAGGGTCAGACCATACTTCATCCAACTCATCAGGAGTCAGTGAATTGAACCATTTATTAAACTCTCCATTTTTTACTGATGGAACGGCATCAAGCTTCCCTATCCCCTTCTCAACCACTTCCCCCTCAACTTTCTTGATCATGTTGAGGGACGCATCTTTCACTTCGTTTATCCACACCCCAGGCGCCGGACCCATTCCCGCATACGCCGGCTGCCATGAAACGGAGGCGACGTTTCCTACTAATTCGTCCCATTGCTTCTTGAACAATCGGGCTGTTTCGGCAAGAGGGGAGCGGACGGTTTGGCGAAAGGCGATGTCGCCGATCGCTTTCATTTTATCATCGCGCACGACATGTTTCACTTTCGCAAGGGCGGAGGCGGCATCGATCGCCTTGGCCCCCTTGATCGCCGCTTTTCCAGCAACGCCGGCACTTTTAGCCGGAGGAACAATCGACAACAGCAACATCCCGCCCGCCAGCAATCGGTCCCCGGCCGACAGGCGCTCGCCGGTGATCGGGTCGTACTCGCCAAACATGCGCTGCACGTCATACCAGCCGAGAAGTTCCAAACCGAGTTCCTTCATGTTGTCCGCGAGCGTCTCGTCCGCTTAGCGCATCGCGGCGGTAGTACGCTAGATCAGTTCTTTGTTTTTATGAGATTTTCGAGGGCACACGAGCAGTGAACTTCGTTTTTAAAACAAAAACCTTGAAAGGCTTGTCGCCAATCAAGGTTTATTTGTGTTTTCCAATTCAACACAGAATTTTATCCATTCATTTTCTCATATACCTACAAGTTATCAATTCCTTCTTGAAACATATCTATTATATAATCATCAAATGTATCATAGCGAACGGAAAGTTTTTTCCCTCCTCTAACCCAACTATACACTTTTTCGTCACGAACATCCGCCGAATACATACATCGAACAAATTCTCCTGAATCTTCGATAACAATTAGTTTCTTATCTAGCCCTAACTTTCGCCATCTTTCTGTTGCTTTTACTACAGAAGCACCAAGATTTCCTTCAATACCTAAGATTTCAACCCCACATATACCCCCTGAGCCATATTCCTTTAGAAAAGCACGATAACTTTGAGGGAACTGTAAACCGAGTATTTCTTCAGCTTTTCGGATCTCCTCCTCTGATGCGCCTCCGAAAAAATCCCTTTCCTCTCCATACTCTTCGACCATTTTTTTTATTTTCTCATTCATCACATTTTTCCTCCCTTCTAATCTTCATTTGCACGCATTTTCCAATAGTTGCTTCTAAAATTATTATATTGTTTTTCAAGCAACGGATCATTTCTAAAGCTATTTCCGTCCTCTACCAAGCCATGTAATTCTCTGCTGAACTTATCATGTATAGATTCAGCAATCTCAACCATTCCCCCAGGCTCTTTTTGAATCAGATGATGAAGTTCAACTTTACTTTCTTTTCCTTCTTTAACAACATAAGGAGATTTCCCCTTCGCCATCAGTTCTTTATTAGTCAACCCGGCTGCTGCAGGATCTTTCGGCACATAATTTTTATCAATCTCTATTTGGTAAACTCTTCTTGACACATCTACTTCCTTACCCGCAACTTTAACTGTTCCTTTTACTTCTACAACAGAATATTTATCAGGTAACCAATCCAATTGGATTTTTTCTGAAGATAGCTTAGTAGCTTTTAGTCTCGTAGTTACTTTCCTCTTCGTTGTACTACTAATTATCCCTTTTCCAATTGCTTCCCCTTCAACTCTCTTTATCATATGGAAAGTAGCATCTTTAACTTCATTCTTGGACCCACTCATCCACACCCGAGACGCCGGGCCTACTCCGGCATATGCCGGCTGCCAGGAAACGGAGGCAATGCTTTCGACGAATTCATCCCACTGCTTCTTAAACAGGCGGGCGGTTTCCGTCAACGGCGCTTTGACGACTTGATGGTAGATTGTTTGGAAGAACCCTTTTATTTTATCACCGTGCACGACATGTTTCACTTTCGACAAGGTGGAAGCGGTGTCGAGCGCCTTCGCTCCCTTGATCGCTGCTTTTCCGGCTATGCCGGCGCCTTTGGCCGGTGGAACAACCGACAATAGCAACATCCCGCCT
>NZ_LQYX01000048.1:51406-53349 GCF_001587475.1 Geobacillus sp. B4113_201601 | reverse complement strand
CGGGCGTGCTGACGCCGGGGAGGTCCATTGCGAGAGAAGAAAGTTCCCGCGACAGCGTCGTCCGCGCCCGCTCGCACGCATCTTTGGCATCGGGAATGTGCTTCGCGACCGCTTCCAACTCATCCGGTTTCAACCGAATCATGTGATCACAACTCTTCTATACCTTCGATGAAGACGGGCGATTTCCCTGCTGATTTCATCGACCAATTCATCCGCCGTCGCCTCAATCCGCGTCTCGATTTGCTTTAAATCGGCATAGACCCACTCATACGCTTCCCGCGCCTCCCCTTGCCAGTACGGAAATAGATTCATCGTTGGCGCGATAAAAGCCGCAAATGCCACCTTGAAATTCTTCCATCGCTTTATGCACTTACCCTTGGTAAGATTGCAAAATGGCCATCGCTGCTTCGTAAGCCCTCCGCTTCATTTCCTTTTCAATCGACTCTACCATCGATGACACTTGGATTCCCTCCCCCGTTAAAACGGCGAAATAATGGCTAATATCAAGCTATATAAGTTGAAATTTTGTTTTACATCCAGCTGATCACTCGCCACTTTATATCATATCAGCTTGTATTTAGATGAAAACCGAAACGAAAAATCAGAAATTCTTTATTGCAACTTATATATTCCGACTGTTTCAAATAAAAACTTTACATCGTCCCTTCATTGAACCCTCCTATAACCTGGGTGACAAAGGATTCATCAGTAGCGAATGGCAAAAAAAGCTGTATGGAAATTACCAAATCGCTTTTTGGACTCCCTCTCGCAAAAATCAGAAACATCGTCCATCCGAAGCATGGGAGAAGTGGATCAAGCAAAAATGGAAATTCATAGAAACGGTGTTTTCCGTCCTCGTTGACCGGTATCGTATGACAGACATTCGTGCTCACTCGATTGCGGGGTTTGAAGTGGCACTCGATGTCATTTTGTTGGTGTATTCGCTTGTAATACTCGGGCTAGTTGAGCGCTAGGGTTCAACTAGCACCACGAGTTATTACCTATATTTTTTGAATTACGATTTCGCAAGATCCCTCTTCTAAAGAGTTCAATTCATCATAATGGATATGGGTACCTGTCGGTACTTCATTTTGTGCTAGTGTAAGTAAATGTTTAGCCATGGATATCAAACCATCTTTATTAGCTCGTATTATGATTGTGTTTCCATTTATTTCAGTCTCAATTATGAAATTATCCTCCCATACGAATTGGAAGCCTGAATCATTCCTATACTTTGGAATTTTAATCTGAATATCCATTTTACTCCTCCAAAATAAATATGAAGATTTTGGTCTACTTTCATTTTACCAGGCTTACTAGGGTTAGGAACTAGAGTTTCAAAATTCATGTGTGGTCCTCCCCCATGTTTACCCAGTATATCACCATCTCCCATTCTTACAACTCGTGTTCCGTCCGTGGATACGAAGCGTCCATTCCCCATATCCTTATACCCCGGTTCTAAAAACTTTTCTGCTGCTTCAAGAGCATCATTAATTTTCATCTTCATTCCATTTTTAAGACGAAGTTGATTAAGACTAACAGGTTTATACGTATCCTTAATAACAGTTTCACCTGTACCTTTCCCAACCACCTCTCCTTCAGCTTTCTTTATCATATGAAAAGTGGCATCTTTAACTTCATTCCTCGCCTCACTCATCCACCCTCGAGGCGCCGGACCCATTCCCGCATACGCCGGCTGCCATGAAACGGAGGCGACGTTTCCTACTAATTCGTCCCATTGCTTCTTGAACAATCGGGCTGTTTCGGCAAGAGGGGAGCGGACGGTTTGGCGAAAGGCGATGTCGCCGATCGCTTTCATTTTATCATCGCGCACGACATGTTTCACTTTCGCAAGGGCGGAGGCGGCATCGATCGCCTTGGCTCCTTTGATCGCCGCTTTTCCGGCAACGCCGGCTCCTTTAGCCGGGGGTACAATCGATAAT
>NZ_LQYX01000048.1:50305-51329 GCF_001587475.1 Geobacillus sp. B4113_201601 | reverse complement strand
TCGCACGCGTCTTCGGCATCGGGAATGTGCTTCGCGACCGTTTCCAACTCATCCGGTTTCAACCGAATCATGTGATCACAACTCCTCTATCCTTCGACGAAGACGGGCGATTTCCCTGCTGATTTCATCGGCCAATTCATCCGCCGTCGCCTCAATCCGCGCCT
Source organism: Geobacillus sp. B4113_201601 (assembly GCF_001587475.1). Taxonomy (NCBI): domain Bacteria; kingdom Bacillati; phylum Bacillota; class Bacilli; order Caryophanales; family Anoxybacillaceae; genus Geobacillus; species Geobacillus sp. B4113_201601. The sequence continues at coordinate 51,165 of NZ_LQYX01000048.1, read as the reverse complement.
CGATTTGCTTTAAATCGGCATAGACCCACTCATACGCTTCCCGCGCCTCCCCTTGCCAGTACGGAATAGATTCATCGTTGGCGCGATAAAAGCCGCGAATGCACCTTGAAATTCTTCCATCGCTTCATGCACTTGCCCTTGGTAAGACCGCAAAATGGCCATCGCTGCTTCGTAAGCCCTCCGCTTCATTTCCTTTTCAATCGAATCTACTATCGATGACACTTGTATTCCCTTCCCGGTTAAAGTGGCGAAATAATGGCCAATATCAAGCTATCCCCTGCTGTTTCAAATAAAAACTTTACATCGTCCCTCCATTGAACCCTCCCTCTAGTTTTTGTTGATATCTAACAGTCTATGGTGCGCTTCGCGGTCACTGCTGAACATTTTTTACTGCAGTGGGTCGGTGTGTATGCGATGCACCTTGGATCTCTGCATCGCTGATGAGGATGAACCCTCCCATGTCTCTGGGCATCCTTGTGCCGACATTCCTTCGTTCGGTCTCTTCACCAGACAGAGGCCGGCTAAGCTCACTCCCTTTAAATAAGTCCCGTTTGCACCACATTCTCGATCCCTTCAGCTTTCATCATTTTGTCCATTCGCTACTCAAGAAATACGATTTTCTTTTATGCCGAAACAACAGTAGGTTTTTTCAATACATCCTGATAAAAACCCTGCTATTATATTTTTTTCATCCAAAAAATAATCACACTCTCCACCTGCTTATCTTACATTTCGCACCCTAACAGGGTAGAAAGAAAGGATTTTTTATTTCGTTTTTTAGAATACCATTTCGACCAACACAACGAGCGATGGCAATCCTTTTTTACCATCGCTAGTCGTTCCGTATGACGTTACACGTA
>NZ_LQYX01000048.1:50181-50295 GCF_001587475.1 Geobacillus sp. B4113_201601 | reverse complement strand
GGATGAACCCTCCCATGTCTCTGGGCATCCTTGTGCCGACATTCCTTCGTTCGGTCTCTTCACCAGACAGAGGCCGACTAAGCTCACTCGCTTTAAATAAGTCCCGTTTGCACA
>NZ_LQYX01000048.1:48843-50135 GCF_001587475.1 Geobacillus sp. B4113_201601 | reverse complement strand
TTCAATACATCCTGATAAAAACCCTGCTATTATATTTTTTTCATCCAAAAAATAATCACACTCTCCACCTGCTTATAGTAAAAAAGCCTTGGAGATCTCTAAACCTCATCAAGGCCAAAAAGATTTAATCAACTTGATACGCGCTGTTTATCCTGTAATCATTCAAGGGGTCCCATAAATTGCGCGATCAAATAAATGTGTTCTCTCAACTTAACCTTTTTTAAGTTTTCTACTTTTTCCACTCCCCCTAATCCAAGAAGGGGAACATAACCAAAACACTCATCAAAAGCGGGCTCTCCATATTTCGTAACTGCCTCAGGATAAGGTGACCAATCTAGGGCTTCTTCTAAAAAATAATCGTCATTTAAATCTCCAAAGAAGAACTTTAAATTCTTTGCTACCACGTTCACTTGTTGTTTTCTGAAATTAAGCGCCATTAAATATCCGTCTTCCCAAACCAAGATATCTCCCATTGCTGTTGAAAAGAGTGGAATAGCTAAATCATGCCGGACATATACATCCTCCAAAATTGTGAGATATTCATTCGGATTTATAATTTTCAAATAACCATTTTTAATACTCCCAAAACCATATTTCTCCCATATCTCGATAACCTGATTCGGAATTTTGTCTTTATACTCCTCTATAACACTTTGAGGAGCCTCTTGCATCATCACAAAATCATGTAGCATATTTCTCTCAACTCTCCTGTTTTCTTAATTTAACCCGTGGTGCTAGTTGAGCGTTAGAACTCAACTAGCCCTAGTGTGATCAGCGAATAGGCTAACCATATGCCATCGAGCGCTACTTCAAATCCGATCATGGAATTCGCTCGAATCTGTGTGATCCGGTATTGGTCAACCAGAACCGAGAACACCGTCTCGATCACTTTGCGTTTTTGTTGGATCCACTTCTCCCATGCCTCGGACGGGCGATGTTTCTGGTTTTTTCGAGACGGAGTCCAAAGCGCCATTGGGTATTCTTCGTACAGCCTTTTTTGCAAGTCACGGCTAATGAACCCTTTGTCCCCGAGGTGATAGGGATGAGGAATTTGGATCATCACGCTTTCAGCGGCGATTCGATCGTGGCAGGAGGCTTCCGTCACCACATATCCCATTGGCAAACCTTGATCGGTCACTTGAAGGTGCAGTTTCCATCCGTCGTACCATTGCTTTTTTGAAGCGCAATACCCGATGTCGGCGATTCCTTGAAACCGTTTGACACGATGCATTCTCGCGGCATGGCACCACTCTAACGGCAAGCTATCGACCACGGCATAGGCATGATGGTGC
>NZ_LQYX01000048.1:48594-48815 GCF_001587475.1 Geobacillus sp. B4113_201601 | reverse complement strand
GTCTGAATCAATGACAGTTGGGCGGAGACAAAAAAGAAAATGGCGGCATATTGCTTTTGAATCTTGGCCCGATCTGCAGTAAAATGAAAGTGCTCTTGCATGGGGATTCTCCTTTCAAATGGTAGGTTGCACTTTCATTCTACAGGAGATCCGCCAGGCAAGGGCTATTTTTATGCTTGATCAAGTTTATCTAGCACCACGGGTTAATTTAATATTTAAGT
>NZ_LQYX01000048.1:46874-48584 GCF_001587475.1 Geobacillus sp. B4113_201601 | reverse complement strand
TGAGCGGTTTCCCTAACGCGCGTTGGATGTGCCCATCCGGCAGCTCCAGTAGGACGACGTTCACATACCGGAACAATTGAAAAATCGCCTGCCCGGTGGGTCGGGTCAGTTTCCGACCTCCTGCGCCCTTGAATGGGCGTTCCGGGGGGATGAACGGACGCACCCGGCGCTGGAAGAGGCGGGAAATGGCCAAGGCCAACAGAAACAGGGAGAGCACCTCGGGATTCCACGTTTTGTCCGGCACGTTGCCGTCGTGCACATCGCCGGAAAACGGGATGCCGTCTTCGTTGCCGATCAGCCCGAAACCGATTGGTTTTTGCCAACGATGGTGCCGGTTGCAACCATGTGTGATCTGCAGGGCCTCTGACGAGACCGATTCATACGCGCCGTAAACGGTCTTGTCCGTCGTATCGGAGTGGAAGACGCGAAGAGAGAGGCCTTCTTTCTTGTCGATCTGCACGAGGCAAAACGAAAGGACTTGATGGATATTGTCATACGGCTGATCGTCGCTGGAGAATAAGTATTTCTAGAATTCGTTCGATAAATTTGCCAATTTCCCGTGTACTCATGCCACTTTGATACATCTTGATGATGGTTTCCTCCAACCAGCCGGTATGTCGTTGGTAAGGGGCAAACAGCTGCGTTCGAAATTCTCCGTTTCGGTCTCTAGGGACCAAAAGACCTTCAATCCGGCCCTATTGTGTATCTAGATTTCGTTGGTAATAGCCGTTTCTCATGTTTGGCGTTCCAGCCTGTTCGATTTCGAGGAAATGTTTGATTTCTTCCCGCATGATCCGTTCTCATTTTTCTTTTACAAACTGACGAATGGTATTTTCCAGTTGATTTGCCCAGTCTACATTCGGTATACTTTTAGACATAGGTAGGGTTCTCCTTTCTCTAAGATTTTTGGTCCAATCAGAGAATACCCTACCTTTTTTCTTTTGTTCTAGCAAAATGCTTTACACAAAATTTTATACATCATCTTAACTTTGATTTAAGTTATGCAAAATAGTACGTATGAACCAAGTAAGTCTATCACTGTTCATTTTCCTCATAGCATGTTTTCTAACAAACTCTTGAATATCATCCCAATGATCAAGTTGAAGAATTTGTTCTAACTCTTGCTGAAGTTTTTGTCGATATTTCCTCTCTTCAGTTAAACGAAATTCTTTGACTAGTGTTTCTAATTCTTCATAGTTAGCACTGGGGTTAAAATAACATTCAAGAAAATATTTAAAAGTATCGTACTTCAGGTCCTCGTTCAATGATATCACCCTTTATTTTTATTTAACAATAGGAAATGCAGTTACTATTCTGAATCCTAGCTCCTGTGTTGAATCCCTAATCAATACTACTCTAGAATTGATCAGGTTATAAACGACATATTTTTTATCTCTAAGAACCCCTTTTCCTATTGGATGATTGTGTGATACATCGAATATTTTTCTTCCCGCATCAGATTCATTTAGCCATTTAGCAATATCATCGGCATTCTTGCGCAAGTTTTCCTGAATAGCTTTAATGGCTATCTGCTTATTAGTAAACGTAGTAGCTGCTTCTACATCTTCTTGAATGGCTCTTTTAATGAGTTCTTCATTTGTTTTTGACACATGTCTATCTAAAGTATGTCCACCAGCAGCTTCCATCCTATCAAGAAAATCAACATCGATCTTCCGTATTAGATCTGGATCTGCTGTATCTATACCCCTA